>CBDUKK010000245.1:0-3645 GCA_965367795.1 uncultured Gammaproteobacteria bacterium | reverse complement strand
TGCAACCTGAAACTTTCAACTTATAACGCTTATCATCCCACCATCGCCAGCTGCTTGATGCGCTCTATCTCATCGCGCACATGCGCTGCCTCTTCAAACTCCAGGTTACGAGAATGTTCGTACATCTGCTTTTCAAGTTTTTCGAGCGCGTTGCTTAACTGCCTGGGTGTCATCGCCTGATACGCCGCTTTCTCTTCAGCCACCTTCTGCAGCTCGACCGTTTTTCTTGAATGTTTATCACCGTAACCCGATTCGAGCACATCATGTATATTTTTTATGATGCCCTGCGGTGTGATACCGTGTTCTTCGTTATAGGCAATCTGTACCTCACGGCGTTGATCAGTGACATCGATCGCTTTCTGCATCGATCCGGTGATCCGGTCTGCATAGAGTATCGCCTTGCCGTTAACATTGCGTGCCGCTCGCCCGATACTCTGTATCATAGAACGTTCCGATCGCAGGAAGCCTTCCTTGTCGGCGTCCAGGATGGCGATCAATGACACCTCAGGCATATCCAGGCCTTCACGTAGCAGGTTGATACCGACCAGTACATCGAATTCACCGAGGCGTAAGTCACGGATGATCTCGACGCGTTCGACGGTATCGATATCAGAATGCAGGTAGCGCACACGGACACCATGCTCACTCAGGTATTCTGTCAGGTCTTCAGACATACGCTTGGTCAGTGTGAGTATGATGACACGTTCGTTTTTAGGCACACGCAGGTTGATCTCAGACAGTACATCATCGACCTGTGTCGCTACGGGACGTACTTCTATTACAGGATCCAGCAGACCGGTCGGCCGCACAACCTGTTGTGCTATCGCATCTGAATGTTCTTCTTCATATGGCCCCGGGGTTGCAGATACATACATCGTCTGCGGTGACATCTTTTCGAACTCGTCCCAGCGTAATGGCCGGTTGTCCAGTGCGGATGGCAGACGAAAACCGAAGTTCACCAGGTTCTCTTTTCGTGAGCGGTCGCCCTTGTACATAGCACCTATCTGCGGCACCGAGACATGGCTCTCATCGATGACCAGTAAAGCATCATCAGGCAGATAATCGAACAGACATGGTGGTGGCTCACCGGGAGCACGGTTGGACAGGTAACGCGAATAGTTCTCGATGCCACTGCAGTAACCTAACTCACGCATCATCTCGATATCGAACTGCGTGCGTTGTTCCAGCCGTTGTGCTTCCACCAGTTTGTTGTTGTCGCGTAATTCTTCGAGACGTTCACGCAGCTCGACTTTGATATTCTCGATCGCTCCCAGTATCACTTCTCGTGGGGTCGCATAATGCGTCTTCGGATATATCGTGATCCGCGCCACTTTCTTGATGATCTCGCCGGTCAATGGGTCGAAGATACTGATGTTTTCGATCTCTTCATCGAACAGTTCAACGCGGATGGCTTCCCGCTCGGAGTCTGCTGGATGGATATCGATCACCTCGCCGCGTACCCGGTAAGTACCGCGACGCAGCTCTACATCATTTCTCAGGTACTGCAATTCCGCCAGCCGCCTCAATATCTGACGCTGGTCCACCATATCCCCACGGACCAGGTGCAGGATCATCGAGAAATAAGATTCTGGATCACCCAGGCCATAGATGGCAGAAACCGTGGCGATGATAATGGTATCTTCCCGCTCCATCAGGGCCTTGGTGGCAGATAAGCGCATCTGCTCTATGTGTTCGTTGACCGATGCATCTTTTTCTATAAACGTATCACTTGCCGGCACATACGCTTCAGGCTGGTAATAATCGTAATAGGAGACAAAATACTCCACCGCGTTATTTGGAAAGAACTCTTTCATTTCTCCATAGAGCTGGGCTGCAAGTGTTTTATTTGGCGCCATGATAATGGTCGGGCGCTTAAGCTGGTTGATAACATTGGCCACAGTAAAGGTTTTACCGGAGCCAGTTACGCCCAGCAGAGTCTGCCTGGCAAGGCCACTCTCAAACCCCTCTACGAGCGTTTTGATGGCGACCGGTTGATCGCCCGTTGGTTCATATTCGGTTTGAAGATCAAATTTTTTCGACATAGTTACTCTGGCTACTACTTTCCATAGTAAAAATAAATTAAACTCGGATTGAAATTAATCCTTAAAATTACTGGCTGAATTCTTGGTGGACACTGCATTGAAAATATCACTTTCAAATCGTATACAAAGAGTAAAACCTTCACCGACACTGGCAGTCTCGGCTTTAGCCAGCCAACTGCGCTCAGAAGGCAGGGATATCATTGGCCTGGCTACCGGTGAACCTGATTTTGATACCCCTGATTCTATTAAACAGGCCGCTATCGATGCCATTAATAAAGGTTATACAAAGTATACAGCGGTTGATGGCACAGCCAGCCTCAAACAGGCCATTATAAACAAGTTCAAACGGGAAAATGATTTTGATTTTAACGCTGACCAGATCCTGGTATCTGTCGGTGGCAAGCAGGCATTTTATAACCTGTGCCAGACCCTGTTAGATGAGGGTGATGAGGTAATAATCCCGGCACCTTACTGGGTCTCCTACCCCGATATCGTGAAACTGGCAGATGCGACACCTGTTATCGTCGAAGGTGACATATCACAATCGTTCAAGATAACCCCGGAACAGCTGAGACAGGCGATCACTGATAAAACAAAACTATTCGTCATCAACAGTCCATCAAACCCCTCGGGCAGGGTCTACACTCGGGCTGAACTCAAGGCACTGGGTGAGGTGCTACTGCAGCACCCGAATATCGTGGTGATGACCGATGACATCTATGAGCACATCATCTGGTCCGATGAAGGCTTCGTCAATATACTGAACGCCTGTCCTGAGCTTTATGATCAGACCGTAGTGATTAACGGTGTCTCCAAAGCCTACTCCATGACCGGCTGGCGGATCGGTTATAGTGGCGGACCTGCAGATATCATCAAGGGCATGAAAAAGATACAGTCACAGAGCACCTCAAACCCATGTTCGATCGCACAGTATGCTGCCGAGGCAGCACTGGAAGGTGAACAGGGTTTCCTGAAAGAGATGTGTGATGCCTTCAAGCAACGCCATGACTTCGTCTATCAGGCGCTTAACGCAATGCAAGGCGTAGAATGCCTTCCCAGTGATGGTACATTTTACAGTTTCCCGTCATTCCAGGCAGTGATAGAACGCCTGGAGGGAATAGATGATGACGTTCAGCTCGCGCAACTGATTCTCGAAAAAGCCGAAGTTGCGCTGGTACCGGGCTCTGCATTTGGTCTATCTGGTCATTTGAGACTGTCATATGCTACAGATATGGCTAGTCTTGAAAAAGCACTGGCAAGAATCAAACAAATAATTGAATAATCATCCTTTTTTGCTGTTGTGATAGCCTTTTGGTATTGACCGATGCTAGCCAAATCGGTAGCATACCGCCTTCCATTTTTGATGTCCCTCTGAGGACACCAGTCCTGGAACAATTCCCCGATAGCTCAGTTGGTAGAGCAACGGACTGTTAATCCGTTTGTCGCTGGTTCGAGCCCAGCTCGGGGAGCCAAAAACTAAAAAGATCAGTAACTTACTGATCTTTTTTTTCGCCCTGGAGAAATCAGCAGATTAACACGCTTATCTCGACTAAACGCTTACCATACCTGCATCATCACTTTATCCTGGATGCCGGCATAAGGC
>CBDUKK010000244.1:0-3646 GCA_965367795.1 uncultured Gammaproteobacteria bacterium | reverse complement strand
ATTCGACTTGGGTTGACACCAAAACCATCCAGTATGATCAGGAGGGTGGGTCTTCGGGGGACGCTACGATCGACCATTAGAGCTCTCTGCCCTTCTCTCTTCTATTGTATGTTTGCATTTAGCGCGCGATTTTACACTATTGGGATAGAATTCACGAGTTAAACTAACCCGGGATGCCAGCCACCAGCAAAACGTAACTGAGTTATTTGTCTGCTGGTTTATTCTTTTCAGTGTCGCTGTCAGAGTCCTTGTCCGCCTCGTCTTCACTGTTGTTATCAGCCTCTTCCTGCTCCATCTCATCAAACAGCGCTTCCATCTCATCATCAGACAGCGGACGGCCTTCTTCATCATGGTCGTCTTCCGGGATATCTGGCTGATGCATAACCGGGGTTTCTTCGACGATAGAAAACTCATCATTCTCCATGATCACGTTTTCTTCTTTCTCTTTCAGGAAGATCCGCGATGCGATCAAGCCCAACTCGAACAGCAGCCAGATCGGAATAGCCAGCAAGGATTGCGATATGACATCCGGCGGTGTCAACAGCATACCGACGACGAACGCACCGATGATTATATAAGGTCGTTTATTGGCCAGTTTATCTACTGAGGTGACACCTGCCGCGATGAGCAGGAAAGTAGCTACCGGCACTTCAAAAGCGATGCCGAATGCGAGAAATATGGCGATGATGAAATCGAGATACTGACCGATATCAGTCATCACTGCTACACCTTCAGGTGCGATGCCTATGAAGAAGCCAAACAATATTGGAAAGATCACAAAGTAGGCAAAAGCGATCCCGCAATAAAAAAGGATAACACTGGAGATGAGCAAGGGTGTCGCCATGCGTTTTTCATGATGGTACAGGCCAGGCGCGATGAACGCCCATATCTGATGCAGCAGATATGGGATAGTAAGCAAAACCGATAACAGCAATACCAGTTTAAATGGCACCAGGAAAGGTGAAGTAACACCTGTCGCTATCATCGATGTGCCTTCCGGCATCAGGTTTAACAGTGGCTCTGCCGCGATGGTAAAGATATCTTCGGAGAAGGCAAACAGTGCGACAAACACGATAAGGATCGCCAGTACCATATGCAGCAGGCGATCGCGTAACTCGATCAGGTGATCCATCAGCGTCTGTTCTTGCTGATCCTGAAGATCGTCTTGATTGGTTTCGTTCTCTGCCATCGTTCTACTTGCAGTTACGATTTTTCTTCATCAGTCTTCGATGATATTTTTATATCATCTGGATCTGCTGATGAGTCAGCCTGCTCATCCTTAAAAGAATGTTCAGGAACATCGCTAAGAAAATCAGATGAAGGTATGTCTTTGCTTATCTCAGAGCCGACATCATCGACGCTGGACTTTATCTGCTGTTGCAGCTCATTGATCTGCACTTCCTGATTATGCAACATACGCTTGAATTCGTTGACATCGAGCTCCTGCTCGACTTCAGTACGCACACCTTCTATATAACGTCTCGCTTTACCTACCCAGAACCCGGCCTGGCGCGCAGCACCCGGCAGACGCTCCGGACCGATAACGACCAGCGCAAGAATAAGAATAAGCAGGATTTCCCAGAAGCCAACGTCAAACATATCACTCTACAAGTTCATTCGTCATCGCGATACCTGCACGGATGCAGGTAGTAGAGCAACCCGGGTGCAGTTGCCGAGCGAAGCGCCGCGGTCTGCTAAACGAGATTGCTTCGTTCCTCGCGATCACGATGTTTTTAATACACGATTAGTTGCACACATTAAATTTAGATAAACTGGTGCAATAAGTAATCATGTTAAACGTTATCTTCTTTTTTGACCGACTCGGTGTTAGTCGTATCAGCTGAATCCTCAGAAACTTTTTCCTGTGGAGCAGCGTCGCCAGAATCAGGATCTTTCACGGCTGATTTAAAACTCTTTATCGCCGAACCCAGGTCTCCGCCCACATTTTTCAATTTCTTGGTACCGAAGATCAAAATAACGACCGCCAGTAAAATCAACAATTGCCAAATACTAATACCCATAATGTTTCTCTCTTATCTTTATCTTATATCGACAAGCAGCCTGTCTAGCAGACAGCTACTCGCCTAGCCGACCTCGCTCGTCACGAGGTACGAAGCAATTTACCCAGGCACCTGTTTCATCATCATGAGATTGCTTCGTATCTCGCAATGACGTCGTTATTCAATTACTCTCTTGCCGCTTTTTCGTCGTGGCCTGACACGCCAAATCTTCGTGCCAGCTCTTTTAATACATCATCCGCAGACAAACCCTGATCCGCCAGTAACACCATGGTGTGAAACCAGAGGTCGGCGACTTCATACACCAGTTTTTCCGGGTCTGCATCCTTGGCAGCCATCACCGTCTCGGTGGCTTCTTCACCCACCTTTTTAAGGATAGCATCTAATCCCTTGTTATACAGGCTTGCCACATAAGACGAATCTGGCGCTGCACCTTTGCGCTGCTCCAGTATATCGGTCAGTTGAGCCAGTATCTCTGAACTATTCATTATAATATCTACTGATCTTTCTGCTTATAAATATCATTCGGGTCTTTGATGACATGCTCGATTTCGACCCACTCATCACCCTGTAACTGGCGATAAAAGCAGCTCTCACGCCCGGTATGACAGGCGATGCCGCCTTGCTGCTCAACTTTCAGAAGTATCACATCTTCATCACAGTCAAAACGTATCTCGACCACTTTCTGCGTATGGCCGGACTCTTCTCCTTTATGCCACAGCTTTCCCCTGGAACGGGACCAGTATACCGCTTCCTTCCTCTCTGCGGTCAACTGCAGCGATTCCCGGTTCATCCACGCCATCATCAAGATTTTACCGCTGCCGGCATCCTGCGCGATCGCCGGTACCAGGCCGTTGTCATCGAAACGGATCTCATCTAACCAGCTCATCGTTGCATGACCCGTATCACAGGCGCATCTCGATGCCACGGTCAGCCATATGCTGCTTGGCTTCCTGGATGCTGTATTCAGCGAAATGGAAGATACTGGCTGCCAGTACGGCATCAGCCTTGCCCTCGATGACACCGTCAGCGAGGTGATCGAGATTGCCAACGCCGCCAGAAGCGATCACCGGCACCGAAACAGCTTCCGATATCGCACGGGTCAGAGCCAGGTCAAAACCTATCTTGGTACCGTCCCGGTCCATACTGGTCAGCAGTATCTCGCCGGCACCAAGATCGACCATTTTCTTTGCCCACTCGACCGCATCCAGACCGGTAGGCTTGCGCCCGCCATGAGTGAATATCTCCCAGCGCAAGGGCTCACCTTCCGCACTGACCTGCTTGGCATCGATAGCAACCACGATACACTGAGAGCCTACCGATGCTGACGCTTCGCGCACGAACTCAGGGTTAAATACTGCCGCGGTGTTTATCGCGACCTTATCTGCACCGGCATTTAACATGCGGCGAACATCATCCAGCGTACGGATCCCGCCGCCGACTGTCAGCGGGATAAAAACTTCATTCGCCACTTCTTCGACCACGTGAACGATGGTCTCGCGATCATCGGAGCTCGCCGTGATATCGAGGAATGTGATCTCATCAGCACCCTCCTCATCATAACGGCGAGCGACTTCTACCGGGTTGCCGGCATCGCGAATATCGACGAACTGCACACCTTTTACGAC
>CBDUKK010000243.1:0-3647 GCA_965367795.1 uncultured Gammaproteobacteria bacterium | reverse complement strand
ACCAGGAGTCGGCGGCTGAAGCCAGCCTGCAGGCGGCGCGGTTCTCTCATCAGTATCACTCCCTGCAGGTACAGAACCGGGTTTCAAAAGTCTTTCACCAGTTGCAGTTCGCATCGGCTGTGCTGGCACTGGCTAAAAAGCAGCAGCAACTGGCCGATGAGATGTATGGCCAGGACGAGAAAGGGTCTGCGGGCATCGTGGTGCGTTACCTGTCGCCGCTGGAAAATATGCGACTCAGCATCATCCGCGAAGAAGCACGGCAGTCTGCCATCAGTGCCGAGGGTAAATATAAAGAAGCATTGAGCGAGTTTGTAAAGTTGCTCGGTATCGAGATGGATAGCGTGATCAGTGTTTCCGAACTGCTTCCTATCTCCGTGATCCCTGATGAAAGTCGTCTGGCCTCGTTACAGGATAACCATGCACAACTATCCAGTCAGCAGCAGCAGGTGCTTGCAGCGAACTACGAGATCGATGTTGCTCGCACCACCCAGATGATCGACCCGACTATCGGTCTTAGCTGGTCGAAAGACACGCTTTCGACAGGACGCGAAGATATCTATGCCATCATGTTCAATATCCAGATACCGATCAGTGATCGCAAAGACACGGCGGCCAGCAAGGCGACCTATAAAGCCAGTCAGCAGAAAATTGAATTGCAGTTGCTCAAGCGTGAACTGAAGATAAACCTGAACCGCAGTTATACCCATCTGCACCACATCATCGAACAGGCTGCTGAATATAAGACGAAAGTACTCAAGCCAGCCAGCAAGATGCTGGAATTGACCAATAAAGGTTTTACCAGCGGTGAACTTAATATTCTGTCGCTCGTCGATGCTAATAACACATACTTTGAAGCGCGCCTGGCTTATCTCGAGCTGCTATACCAGGCGAGGATAGAGCTGGCCGATGTTAAGCTGTATGCCGGCCAGATGATTACGGATGTGGCTGAGCAGAACATCGGTTCGATCGAGGGAGGTTCGTAACATGATCGCTGCGATCTTACGTTTCGCCCTCATACAACGCTTGATGATCGGGCTGGTAACGCTCGGTATCTCAGCGGCCGGGGTCTGGTCATTCAAGAATCTCCCTATCGATGCATTCCCGGATATCTCCGCACCACAGGTACAGGTCATCATCAAGGCACCGGGAATGTCGCCGACCGAGGTCGAGCAGCGCATCACCTTTCCCATAGAGATGGAGATGCAGGGTATCCCCGGGCAGACCGTACTCAGGTCAACCACGAAATATTCATTGAGCGTGATCGTTATCGATTTTGAAGATGATATGGATATCTACCTGGCACGCAACCTGGTGACAGAGCGCCTGAACCAGGTATGGGCTTCTTTGCCGGCTGATATCGAGGGTGGTCTTGCACCTATCACGACACCGCTGGGTGAGATCTTCATGTATCGCATCATCGGTGAGGACTACACTAACCGGGAATTACGCAGCCTGCAGGACTGGGTCATCCGGCCGCATCTGCGCAAGGTGGAAGGGGTCGCCGATGTGAACTCCCTGGGCGGTGAGGTTCGCACCTACGAAGTCGTGGTCAAACCGAAAGCGCTGGTCAAACATGGTATCAGTATCGATGAGATCGAGCATGCATTGATGCAGAGTAACCGCAATGCTGGTGGTGACCGTATCAACCAGAACGACGAAGTCTTACTGGTACGTACTGTCGGCAAGCTGCACGATATGGATGACATCAAAAATATCACCGTGCGCACGCGTTATGGTGAACCCGTGCATGTCAGTGATGTGGCAGAGGTCCGCGTTGGCAGCATGACACGTTACGGTGCGGTAACCGCTGACGGCGAGGGTGAAGTGGTCACCGGCCTGGTGCTGCTGCGAAAAGGCGCAAACAGCCTGCAGGCGGTGGCAGGCACTAAAAAGGCGCTAGAGTCGTTGCAGGATATCCTGCCGGAAGGCGTCAGCATCGAATCTTTCTATGACCGTACCGACCTGATTACCAAGGCGGTGTGGACCGTAGAGAAAGCCCTGGGCGAGGCAGTGATACTCGTCCTGCTGGTACTGATCATCATGCTGGGAGATATCCGCAGCGCATTGACAGTGGCTTTGATCCTGCCGCTGTCTGTACTGTTTACCTTCATCATGATGAAACTGTTCGATGTATCGGCCAACCTGATGTCACTCGGCGGCCTGGCGATAGCGATCGGTATCCTGGTCGATGCCGCGGTGGTAGTGGTCGAGAATATTCATACCCAGTTCAGCAAGGCGCCAGAAGGGGTCAGTCGTCTGCACCTGGTATACCGTGCGGTGATGGAAGTATCTTCCCCCGTCATCTCCGGTATCCTCATCATCGTTGCGGTGTTTTTGCCTCTGTTCAGCCTCACCGGGCTCGAGGGCAAGATGTTTTCGCCACTGGCGATCACGATTACTTTCGCGTTGATCGGTTCATTGATCCTGTCACTGACGGTGATACCGGTGCTGGCAAGTTTCTTTATGCGGGTGCATACAGGGGGGCATGGTGAAGAGAACGATGGCCGATTGATGCGTGTCTTGAAGTTTCTTTACCTGCCGGTGATGGAAGCAGCGCTGCGCTTCAGGAAAACGGCGGTCATCCTTGCCCTCATCGCACTGATTGCAACAGCCACTTTGTTCCCCCATATCGGTAAAGAGTTTATGCCGATCATGGATGAAGGCAGTACCGTGATCCTGCTGGAAAAAGATCCCAGCATCACGCTGGAGAAATCACTGGAGAAAGACGCACCGATTCAGAAAGCGATGATGGAGCTGCCGGAAGTGATCGGTGTTACTTCACGAACCGGTGCTGATGAACTGAGGATGGATCCCATGGGGCTGAACCAGACAGATAATTTCCTGGTGACGATCCCGCGGGAAGAGTGGACGATATCTCTGCAACAGTTCCAGGACAACCTGAGAGAGAAACTGTCACGCTTTGACGATTTCGATTATGCCTTCAGCCAGCCTATCGATATGCGCGTCTCCGAGATGCTCACCGGTGTACGTTCTGCCATGGCGATCAAACTCTATGGTGATGACCTGGCGGTGCTGGAGCAGAAGGCCTCGGAGATCGAGCAGCTGGTGAAGAATATCAATGGCGCAGTCGACGTGTTCCGAACCGATATCTCGGGGCAGAAATACCTGCAGATCGATATCGACCAGAAGGTCATCGCCAGGTACGGCATCCATGTCGAGGATATCAACGCACTGGTGGAAACCGCGGTCGGCGGGCGAATAGCCACCGAGCTGCTGGAGAATAACCGTCGTGTTGGCATCCTGTTGCGCTACCAGGAAAAAGATCGCAACACTCCGGAAGCTATCAAGAAGATGCTGGTATCGTTGCCTAATGGCACCAAGGTATCACTGGGCCACCTCGCCAGCGTGGAGATCGTCGATGGCCCGGTGCAGATCATCCGTGAATCGGCAAAACGCCAGGTAGTGATCCAGGCCAATGTCGATGGCCGAGATGTCGTCGGTTTTGTCGACGAGGTGCGCAGCAGTATAGAAGACAAAGTTGAGCTGCCAACGGGTTATTATGTAACCTTTGGCGGCCAGTTCGAAAATCAGCAGCGTGCGGCGAAGAGGCTGGCACTGGTCGTGCCCATCGCCATCGTGCTCATCTATTTCATGCTGTTCACCACCTTCCGTTCGCTGTTACAGGC
>CBDUKK010000242.1:0-3657 GCA_965367795.1 uncultured Gammaproteobacteria bacterium | reverse complement strand
CAGGTTGACGTCACCGTCATGCCTTCGGGCGGATTCTGGGGCGGCATCGGCGAACCCACCATCGCGGTTGCGGCACCGGCGGTGCTGAATGCACTCTTTGCTGCCACCGGTAAGCGTATTCGTGAGTTCCCATTAAGCAACACCGACCTGCGTCCCGTTTGAGAGCTCGAAGCCGACCGCTAAACAGGCCGCTATTAAGCCATGACTGACCTGGCAGACGATATCGAAGTCCTCGAAGGCGCCCTGGCCTGGCTGCGGTCCGGCCACCAGGTTGCGCTCGCTACCGTTATCAGAACCTGGGGCTCGTCGCCCCGTCCGCCCGGCTCGCTGCTGGCGATGAACGATAGCGGCCAGTTCGTCGGGTCGGTATCGGGCGGCTGCGTCGAAGACTCGCTGCTGGCACGTTACCGCGATGGTGAGCTCGCTGGTCCGGCACCGACCATGGTGGACTTCGGTGTCGACCGCCAGGAGGCCTCACGCATGGGGCTGCCGTGCGGCGGTCGCCTGGAGGTGCTTATCGAACAGCTGAGTGATGCCGAGTCGGTAGCGCCGTTACTGGCGCGGATTCGTGATGGCGTACTGGTGAGACGCAGGGTCAGCCTGGCTACGGGTGAAGTTGACCTGCAGCAGGGCGATAGTGGCACAGAATTCCAGCTTTCGGACACTGCGGTGGTGAAAACTTTCGGACCTGCCTGGCAGTTATTACTGATCGGTGACGGCCAGCTCGCACGCCACCTTGCCAGCATGGCCCTGCATCTCGATTACCGGGTCACCATCTGTGATCCGCGTGACGCCTTTGCCCCGCTCGAGCCGCTCGCCCGTGTTCACTATAACCGTTTGATGCCCGATGATGCTGTACAGGGACTGAGTGACCAGGCACGTACTGCCATCGTGACGCTGGCGCATGATCCACGCCAGGATGACCTGGGCCTGAGTGCCGCACTGGAATCACAGGCTTTTTATATCGGCGCACTGGGTTCAACTCGATCAGCACAGGCACGGCGAGAACGCCTGGCATCGCTGGGCTACAGTGCACAGCAGATCGAACGTATCCATGGTCCGGCTGGCCTGCATATCGGCAGCAAGCGCCCGGCAGAGATCGCTGTTTCCATACTGGCGCAGATCACAGCCATCCGTAATGGCATAATACAACAAGTACAGCAGAGCACATGACGGAGATCGCCGGCATCCTGCTCGCCGCCGGTTCAGCACGGCGCTTCGGTGCAGCCAAGCTGCTGCATCCGCTGCATGATGGTCTACCCGTTGCGGCCGTGGCTGCACAGTCACTGGTGCAGGTGTTACCGAATACCCTGGCCGTAGTAAAACCTGGCGACCATGACCTGATACAGGTCTTTACCGAACTCGGTCTGCACATCGTCGAGAATCCGCTGGCCGATGAAGGCATGGGCACCAGCCTCGCCGCCGGCATCAATGCCACTGCCATGGCAGATGGCTGGCTGATCGCACTGGCCGATATGCCCTGGATACAGCCGACAACCATCTCAGCCCTGGTCGATGGCCTCGAAAACGGTGCATCCATGGTCGCACCAGTATGTGCAGGACGGCGAGGCCACCCGGCAGGATTTTCTTCACACTGGCTTCAGCCATTACGCGACCTGCGCGGTGACAAAGGCGCCCGTGGTCTGATCGCAGAGAATCCGGATGCACTTGAATTGCTCACTACTGAGGATGCCGGTGTTTTGAGGGACATCGATTACCCTCATGATATATACCGTTGATATAAATTTCGATACGGTGATAATATTCAGAACAGCAAAGCTGTGATAACAAAAAAAATCAAAGAATATTTTCGAGGGGCATATCATCGCACGGCCAAGAAAGCCCAAGGAGCAAACTCGATTAAACCGAATATTCGCTACAAGCTGGTCAATAGCAACTTTCATTTTTTCTATTAATCCAGGATAGTCCTGTTAATGATTAAAACTTGGCCCGCTCAACAGTAAGTTTGCGATTGATTAAATTAAAAGCCGTTTTATATAAAACCTGTTTTAAATATTTTTGGAAATTCAATGTTCAATAAAAGCTATATAACAATCATGACTGGTTTATTATCGATGATAATAGCATGCGCCATTTTTTATTTTGATACACGTTCATCTCTAGCTTATATATTATTCGCCATCGGGTTTGTTCTTGTGGGTATTGGAATTTTACTCGGCTTTGCCAAGATGGTTTCGGATGACCAGCAGTGAATAACTAAATATAAAGTATGGTATGAGCCGCACCTCCGCTTATCGACAACTCCCTGGTTCAAGCGTTACAAGAGCATTCTATTTACTAACAGAAATTAAAGAATATAATCCGTATACTATCTTCAACGCTCGATGATAGTGACTTCACTTTCACGCTCCTCTTTATTTAACATCAGGCACTGCACTTAGCAGGATATATGACATGAACAAAACCAGTAAACCACTTCTAGGATGGGCTTTCAACGATGTCCTCAACGAGCTCCATCAGCATGTTTTCGAAGGCGTTCCTGGTGAGTCCGAGCCGTTTGAACTTACCCTGCTAGAACGTGAGTACATCGCTTATGTCCTCGCCTGTTATTACCAGTGTGAGCATTGCCTGGTATTCCATGAGCGTGCGGTCAGGGTAGCCAGGCGTAAGCAGCAGTCTGCAGAATGGAACTGGCAGGATGACCTGGTCAGTGCGACCCTGTTCCTTCACCTGGACGGGGGGAAACTCTCTGCTATCGAGTGGCAGCGCTGGTTGAAGACATGGCAGGATTTCGCTAACCGCATCGACTTGCGTCACCCCTGCCTCGCCAGCTATCTCGCCTATGCCGTCGGTATCGCCCGACACGACCAGAATCTTATGGACCATGCTTTTACGTCTATCAGTGCATCAATCGAAGATAATATCAGGCTGAGAGGGGTGATTCGCGATATCGATGGCGTGGTGGTTTTCATGAAAGCGGCAACCTCTAAAAACAGGAGCGATCCAACCATCATCAATAATCTCAAGTCCCGTGGCATCGAGGATATCTAATAGTGAACTTATGAACGTCATCAAAGCTCTGCAACAACGAAAATCAACACGCGCCTTTCTCGACAGAGAGGTTGAGATAGAAAAAATCAACACCGTACTGAACGCTGCGCGTCATGCTCCATCGGGTGTAAACACACAGCCCTGGCAGGTGGCTGTCGTTAGCGGCGAGACCAAGGCCAGACTCCAGGCCAGGATAGAGCAGGCTTTCCGTGCCGGCGATAAAGGCAAAGCGGATTATCCATATTACCCCGATGAATGGACAGAGCCATATTCCTCACGTCGTAAAGACTGTGGCTTGCTGATGTATAAAACTCTGGGCATCACTCGAGAGGATAAAGAACGCCAGGTCGATCAATGGGCCGCCAATTATCGCGCCTTCGATGCACCGGTCATGCTGCTGTTCTTTCTGGATGCTGTCATGCAGACGGGATCATATATCGACTATGGTATGTTTTTGCAGTCGGTGATGCTGGCAGCCGTTGACCAGGGCCTGGCCACCTGCCCCCAGGCTTCCATCGCAGATTATGCCGAGATAGTCAAAACAGAACTTGGTTATCCGGAAGAAAGCATCCTGCTTTGTGGTATGGCATTAGGTTATGAAGACGAAGCTGCACTGGTAAACAGTTATCGAACTTCTCGAGAGGA
>CBDUKK010000241.1:0-3674 GCA_965367795.1 uncultured Gammaproteobacteria bacterium | reverse complement strand
AGGACGCGGAAGCTTCACCGAGCCCCTTTAATTATTATTTACCGAATAATTTACCTGCCATACCCATTAAGCCGCCAGCACCACCCATACTGCCCATGGCAGAATCAAGCAAAGAACCACCTGAACTCGCTTTGTCAATTAGTTGAGGCAACATATCAGCGAGCCCATTGCTTGCTGTGCCTTCGTCTATATTTAGTTTTGAAGCGAATTCGGTCACTTTATCTTTACCAAATATGTCCATTACCTGACTTCCAGACATCGCTGCATTAGCGCCATCGCCCAGCCATGATGCCGCCATACTGGCAAGTCCGCTGTTACCTTGTATTTTCGAAATCAGGCTGCCGATATCAAAATTATCGCCGCCAAGTAAACCGCTCAATGCAGACGCAATATCGCCCGTCGGTAAATTGCTACCTAGTTTACTTTGCAACAGCTGTGCGCCTATTTGTATTATATCCATCGTTTTTCCCCAGGTTAATTAATTGATCAGGAACAATAGGTGACAGGCCACGGTTTTCACGATCTAATCGCTAAATCGTGTTCTGTCCCTTTTTGTAACTTCATAGTGCTACTTTTTTTTACCCGCTTTCTTACTGCTGGCTTTGAGTATGAAAGTGATTTTCATGCGTACTTTATATTCTGTGATAGCTCCGTTTTTTACCGAAACTTCCTGGTCTGCTACCCACGCACTGGTTATTCCGTCTAAGGTTTCACTGGCACGCTTTACACCTTGTTTGACTGCGTCATCAAAGCTCTTTTTCGATGATGCGCTAATCTCGGTCACTCTTGCTATAGTCATGATTTTCTCCAGTATTAGTTGATGCGGTTATAAATCTTATCTAAAGATTGGTCTAACTCTATATGTGACACGTCCCTGTGTCTTTGTATTGCTGATAACTACAGTAAGGTCTACCAGTTCTTTGGTGGTACACGAATTTTCTGTCCAGGATAGATGAGATCGGCATCCTTGATGACTTCACGGTTAGCTTCAAACAGTTTCGGATAATCCATAGCATTGCCATAGAACTTTTTGGCAATCTTCGACAGGCTGTCGCCACTCACAATCGTGTAATACATGACTTCAAGTGCCGGCGCTGGTGCATCCATGTTGTCAATCTTAACGTCAGTCACACCCTTTACATTTCCTGCCAGTAGTACGGCTTTTTCCACTGCTTCAGCCGAATCTGCCTTACCGCTCAGGTCAACTTTGCCATCGTTATAAGCCACGCCGAGGTCTGTAATTCCCGGATTGTCTGCTTCTATGCTTTCTTGTATTTTTGCTGCCGGATCATCGTCTTTTCCGAATAATTTTTTGCCCATGTCTTTGGCAAAATCAAATAAACCCATGATTGTTCTCCTGTTGAGTAATAAGTTTTAATATCAACTTTTTAATAGATTTGATATTCGGCTAACTTATAGCATCCAGGCCTTTTTATATATGACTCAACTGTTAGCAATTGTTAACTATTGCTCTGGCGTGAAGGTAAACAGGGTTCAGAGATAAGGCTATGTATAACAAATCAGTTTGACCTGATCGATAGAAAGTGCTCTCAGCAGTAGGATCTTCAGAGCACGGTATTGTTACTTTGCACAGAATCATTTGCGCAACGGCTTACTGAAAGACCGGTAAGTGATGATACGATGGTTGATCCGGTGACGGGGTCATCCGGATCATTTTTGATACATTCAGCTTATGCTCACTTTACTTCCGGTACTGATCGTTGTGTTGCCAGTTCCAGTGAAAAATATTCAGCTGACTGAAAATTAAAAAGTTTAGCAATAATATTACTTGGAAATGACTGGACTAATGTGTTGTTCTTTCTTACCGAAGAATT
Organism: uncultured Gammaproteobacteria bacterium; assembly: GCA_965367795.1. Classification (GTDB taxonomy): domain Bacteria; phylum Pseudomonadota; class Gammaproteobacteria; order SZUA-229; family SZUA-229. The sequence goes on along the minus strand of CBDUKK010000241.1, from coordinate 1,839 downwards.
GAAAACGCTGCGCGCAGCCTGAATTTCATTCTCCACATCACTCAGGCTGTGCTGCAGGCTAAGGAAGTTCTGGCTGGCCTTTAGATCCGGATAGGCTTCGGCGACAGCGATTAATCCCTGTAATGACTGTGTTATCGCGCTTTCCTCGACAGTGCGGTCTGCTATGGCATCTGAGCCATGCCGTGCCTCTGTGGTTTTAGTCAGCACCTCGGCTTCATGCGCACTATACAGTTTTACTGCTTTGATCATATTCGGTATCAGGTTAAACCGGCGTTTTAACGCGATATCTATACCGCTCCAGCTTTCCTCTATCATGTTCCGGTATTTTATAAAACGGTTATAAGTACTTACCGTCATAACCACAAAAACAATGCTGCCGAAAATAAAAAACATGAAGTATTCAGAATCCATGGTGATCACCGTACCTATAAATGGTTGTATTACGAGGTTATTCAAATTATACCCAATAGTGTTGCTCAGATGAGGCGCGGCCCTAAAAGACCAGCACACTATTCGATATATTGCTTTTTAATAGTATGTTAACTGCATATAGTTCATTGCGGGATGGATATGAGGCACATTTAACAAATGTTAACTTTATCTCAATTGTGTAGTGCCCGGTAAGCTGTTAGCGTATGCAGGCTAGATAAACACACCGACTTACAGCCCGTTTAAAGGCTAAATTAAATTACAGGAGAAAAACCATGAGCGGATTAATACCAGACTATCCACCGGGTGGCGTTGTTACTGTCAACCGTGTCATTCTTAAACCGGAATTCAGCATGGATGACTTACAGGAGCGTGTTGCCATGTTATGTGAAAACGTTAAAACCTACCATTCAGAAACCGGTTTTGTCGGTGGCTTTGTGTGCAAAAACATGGGGCAGATTTCAAATGAAGGGTCGACTACCGGCAAGGCAGTCGATAGTGAGCTGAAAGACAAGGAAGCGTTGATCGTGACTTTCTGGGAAAGCTTCATCGAACATGAAGAATCACACAAGAGCGATACCTTCCAGCCATTATTCAAAGCCGTGCTCGAACTATGCGAGAACGGCAATGAAGAAATCGCCTATGAAATGCTCTGGTCGGGCCGTCAATACACCGATGAAGAAGCGAAACTTGCCCAGGCCAATAAAGAAAAATATGCCAGTAAATAATCCACCCGGTGGTTCGAAGCCGTTTTCTTGACAGCGGCTATCATCGACGAGAGTAAAGTATGAGTAACGAGCAGCAGGGAATCTCTATAGAGCCCAACCCCGGGCCGGTACAGAACGGGCCAGCACAGAATGGCTGGCGCACCTTCGGTATCGTTATTATCACGGTTTTAATCACCGTCGGCGCAGGTTACTGGCTAGTGACCAGCTACCTGTTTCCCAGCAAATTTGATCCGGTGGTACTCAGTGCCTCAGATCAGACCCGTCTCGATGAAAAACTCGAGCGTCTTGGCATCGGCACGGACACCGCTTCAAGCAGTAACGCTTCAGCCAGTAATGCTGCAACAAAGGCGGGCTCTAGAGAAGTATTACAGCCAGAGGCCTACACGGAGGCCGGTGCGAGCCGTGACATTGATTTCAGTGAAAAAGAGTTTAACGCGCTGCTGGCAAAGAATACCGATCTCGCGAGCAAGCTGGCTTTTGATTTTTCAGATAACCTGGCCAGTGCCAAACTACTGGTGGACCTTGATCCTGATTTCCCTGTACTCGGCGGAAAAACCTTGAAGGTCACTGCGGGTATGGAGATTAAACTGGCCAACGGCAAACCCAGCGCGATACTCAAGGGTGTCAGTGTCTGGGGCGTACCGGTACCCAATGCATGGCTGGGTAATCTAAAAAACACCGA
>CBDUKK010000240.1:0-3682 GCA_965367795.1 uncultured Gammaproteobacteria bacterium | reverse complement strand
CAGGCACCGTCGCATTTGTCGGTTGGCCAAACGGCTGACCATTTTCCGGACCATAACTGTTATCCATGACATAACCGGCTGGCAGATCAGTCAAAACCGTTAACCCCTGTATCGAACCGCCGGTCTGATTTTCAAGGGTTATGGTCATCAGGCCTTTACTGCCCAGCGGCTGTCCCGGGTTACTACCGGTGACTGCCTGCGTGATGAGCAGGCCCGCTGGCACCACGTCAGTGCTGAGAGCACCCGTTTCCAGTATCGTTACCCCGGGAGTAATACCGCTGGTCGATGCTGGCGCAGTAATCGAGCCGCCGGCAGGTGAATTAACAGCACAACCCCAGGAGATATCCGCGGTGTTTGTGTTATTGGTATTCAGGTTAAGAATTCTACCGACGTAATAGATAGAAACATTACTGGTAGCCGCAACGTCATCAGGGTCTGCGATATTACCGAACGGGTCAGCGACGTTATAAGAAGAATTAAACGGTATACAGGATGTACCTCCCGGTCCTGCACCATTGGCAGCGGCGATAGCTTCGGCATCGGCTTCCGTGGGACAGATAAAGTTGATGCTGAAGTTGCCGTTGATCGAGTCATTCATCAGCAACGCTTCCATGTTTGCCAGGCCTGCGTTTGCGACATTGACCTGCCAGATGACATCATCATTGAAGCTGCCATATACCGGGTCGGTATAGGCAGAACCGATGGTCTGTCCGGCATCATAGTTGCGACCGTCTTTTAAGATGGTCGGTATCGGCTGCCTAATAGGCAGTTCGAACTGACCGGTATCGACGGACTGCCTCGCTGCCAGACAGGACAGATCAAAATCGGCGGTAGCGATGATATCCCTGACCGCAGTGTTCAGGTTTTCTGCAACCGTACTGCGCACACCAAAAGTGATCACAACACTGGCGCCCGCTGCAAGGTTCGCCAGTTGCGGAATCTGCGCCTGTGTCCAGGTCAGTTGTGATCCGGCGACGCCCGGATTACCGGCCGGTGTAGCATTGGCAGTGGTGCTACCATTGATATACTCCAGCCCGGACAGCTGCAGATCTTCGACAATGGTTATATTGGTCATCGGCGCAGTCGTCGGATTCTGTATGGTGAGGCTAACCACACCATCACCACAGAACTCACAGTAGCTGGTCGCAGCATGTGAAATTACATTGGATAAGGGACCGCTGGTAAACTGGAAGTCATACTGCACGTTGACCGGGCCAACAGAATCTGTTGCAACACCTGTACGGATATCACTGATACTGGCAGTGTTGTTTAATACCGGACAGGTACTGGCTGGGGTTACCGTAGCATCGACTATCATGTTTACCACGTAGCCAGCAGGTAGGTATTCAAAAGTATAATCACCTGCCCCCGGACCCGGACCGTTTACACCCGGAGGCGGGGGCAGGTTCAATACATTGAAAGTTGGACCAACCAGGTCAGCACTGAGCACATCATTTAAACGTACATTAAACAGACCACCGCTGCCGGTTGACGTTACCGTGAGGTTATAACTGATCACGTCACCGGTTATCGCTGAGGTCACCGGTGTTGACTTTGTGATACTCAGACCACCGGCATTAACATCGATATTCTGTGTACCAGGTGTACTGGCAGAAGAACCGTTGTCATTATTAATCGTATTATAGGTAACGTTATAACCCAGTGACTGCGTACCGGCGACTGCAGTGGTATTTGTCTCCAGGCGAAAGGCGTAGTTGTAGGTACATCCCGGGTTAATGACCATACTGTTATTTGAGAATATATTGATGGTTACCGGCGTGCCGGCACCACCACCCTGGCTTGCATTGGCATTCATATTAGGACAACCGCCACCGACATCGGTCACGGTCACTGAGGTCGATGCCAGTACAAACCCGGCAGGGACCGTTACTGGAATATCACGGATATCATAAGCTGGATCTGGACCGGTATTGGAGACCGACAGGGTAAAACCGTCACCGTTATTGACTTCAGTTGTACCATTCCAGGTACCGCCGATATCCATGTAGCTACGAGCACCATCAGCAGGTGAAAAACTGGTACTTAAGCCTATAGTTGGCAACGCAAAAGCATTTTGTACCGGGCATAGAGAGACACTGCCCGCAAACAATAATTTTGCGAACAGATTTCTATGACTAAATGCTTTAGCGAAATCAAACAATGATCAATACCAATCGTTACAACAGGATTTTTATTATTATTAATACTTTTTGTTTGATCGCATTTGGAATGCTTCATGCACTAGTAATACAAGGGACTGGCGAGGTAGTCAGACCCAGAACATGAAACATGCCAATGAGTATAGTAATTAAGTTGGATTTATCATGGAAAATGTCGAAATAATGACAATATTTTTACAGTTGCCACATTAAAGACATAACAGATAACACTGTAATAGCAGCGTAGACAGCTAAGTTGCTGGCAGGAAGTCGATCGGATACAGGATAGTAATGCTTGGCACACCGTCTTTGGCGCCAAAATTGAATTTCTTCACCCTGTCGGCAATCTTCTTGTCCAGATCCGGCGCATCCATATCACTGGAATCAACCGAACATGCTGACACTTTGCCATCCGGTTCGATAGTCAGACGCAGCACCATCTTGCCCTGCAGGGTTGGATTCTTACGCAGTTCACGGTTATATATCCGGTAAAGCGCAGATTTATAACGATCGAAGACGATCTGGATCTCTTCATCGGTACGTGATGGGCCCGGGCCACTACTCAATGGCGCTTCTTCACCATAGAAATCACTACCGATAGAGCTCTCTACGCGGGAGAATTCGACACCGCCGATACCCTCGCCCGCGCCACCGGTATTACGACTCAGGGTCGCAGTATTGATACCGCCGCTAGAAGTACCGACACTAGAAGTCACCAGTGAGCGTGTTGTCTTCTTGGCCTTGCTGCCCTTACCGCTGATCTTGGCTTTCGCACCGAGACTGGCGATCGGCTTATCATCGATAAGGTCTGCGAAATCATCTTTGAATGCCATCAGGCCGGCACGCTCAGCTTTCTTACGCGCTTTTTTGGCTTCAGGTACAGGTTTATCGTCCTTCTTCTTGGCCTTTTCTTTATCCGGTTTTTTCTCTTCCTTTTTTTCCTGTTTTGGTGGCGGAGGTGGTGGTGGTTTGGGCACCATCAATTTAGCTAAACGCTCAGGTATTTCTACAACTTCTACACGGTCTGGTACTGGGATATCCCACATCGGTATTAGAATACCCAGCAAGATGGAGAATAATAAAACGATCAGTAATATTTTTCTAAACTGTTTCTGATCACGATCATTCTTGTTCCATGGCATCTGCATCGGGCGATATGGCAGTTCAACCATTTCACGCTCAATAACAAACTCTTCAAGACGCGCCTCTTCACGCTCCTGCAGGGCCAGACTTTCTTCATTTAAAAGATTTATTTTTGCAGTAAGACTTTCGACAGTTTCGTAACGTTCACTCTGCTGGCCCTGTAACTCAGCAACTCGAGAGTCATAATTAACAACCAGGTCACGAACTCGTTTCTGTTCTTTAGAAGCTTTATCCTGGTCATAATTTTCGCCCCAGAATAAATCAGAACCGCCCAGTTTCTCCAATTTCTCCAGCTGATCACTGATTTCACTGAGAACGGCACAACGTTGACGCTTAGTGTTAAGCGCTTTCAATTCATCTGAAACACCGACATCTTCATT
>CBDUKK010000239.1:0-3685 GCA_965367795.1 uncultured Gammaproteobacteria bacterium | reverse complement strand
TTGGCCAGCAATCGATCAGTCAGACCGGCACACGTAAATACGGTGCAGATGCTAATTACCAGCTTAACCAGTCGATAGTTCTCGATGGTACGATTTATCACGAAGATAACCTCGTTACAGGTGGTAAACGTGATGTTGCCGAAGCCAATATCATATACAGTAAACGTGACTACTCGTTAAATGCAGGTGCGGTTATGGCCCGTGACCGGTTCGTTCTGGGCGATGCCAACTCTTCCAACCTGCTGACCTTTGGTGCCAGTAAAAACTTCCTGCAGGATACAGTGAAATTACGCGCTAATGCAGAGCTTGCAATGGATTCTGCTGATGCCAATGCTGATTATCCATCACTCTTTATACTGGGTGCTGATTATTTCATCACGTCAAAAGTAAACCTGTTTGCAGAGAACGAATGGACCGTCGGCCGCGATCAGGATACACAGATGGCTCGAGCTGGTGTGCGTGCAACACCCTGGACGAATGCACAGGTCAATACGGCGGTAAACCAGGAGACGAATGAAAATGGTATCCGTTCGTTTGCAACACTTGGTCTGACCCAGACATTCCCGATAAACAAACGCTGGAGTGGTGATGTTACCTTCGACCATGCGGAAACGCTTCGTACCCCGGGCGCTGTGCCATTTTATGACAATGTTCCGATAGCGCAGGGTACTACTGATAATGATTTCACTGCTATTTCTGTCGGTACGACATATAATGCTGCCAGCTATACGGTAAATAATCGCGTTGAATTACGCACTGCAGAACAGGAAGATAAACTCGGTCTGATCGTTAACTGGGAAAGGAATCTGAAAGGTGGCGTCGGTTATTCTGCAACAACGAAACTGTTCAAGACCGATCGAACAGATAATAGCGAACTGCTGGATGGCGACATACGATTCTCCGTTGCCTACCGACCGTTGCAGTCACGCTGGATCACATTGAACCGCCTGGATTTCAAATTTGATTCCAGTACCGATATCCTCGGGATTAGAACACGCCAGCGTAAACTTATCGAGAACCTGACATCTAACTACCTGATCGATAACTGGAACCAGATCTCATTTAATTTTGGTTTGAAGTATGTCGTCGATACATTCGATAAAGACGAATACAGCGGAATCACGAATTTGCTTGGTAGTGAGTATCGTCATGACCTCAGTGATCGTTTCGACGTTGGTGCGCATGCCCATACTTATTATTCTACAAACTCATCTGCCATGAAGTATTCAACAGGCCTGTCGTTCGGCTGGAACATGTCACGTAATATCTGGTTGAGTATCGGTTATAATTTCGATGGTTTCGAGGATAGAGATTTCTCAGCGGCCGGTTACACTGCCACCGGTCCGTACATCCGGTTCCGTATGAAGTTTGATCAAGGGACTGCTGATGATATTCAGAACGCACTGAATTAATAATGATTAAGTTAGCAGACTGCAGTAAACGCCTCGATCATTAAAAACATTTTATGACTAAGAAAACAAACCGGTTGTTCTTTGCTTTATGGCCTTCACAGCAGGTGAGGCGGTCAATTGTCAATGCTTCGATACCATTGAGTAGTCAATTAGAAGGCAGGGTCATCCGGCCGCAGAATCTTCATATCACTTTGCATTTCATCGGGCAGGTTGCTGAAGACATCAAACGATGTATGCATACTGCTGCGCAATCAGTGTCTGTTGACTCGTTCACTGTAAAGCTTGATCGTTTCGGATATTTCAAGCGAGCGAAAATACTATGGATCGGACCGCGACAATTGCCTGATGAACTTGTTCGCTTACATCAGGACCTGGGCAAAGCACTGTCACCCTGTGGCTATAAAAGTGAAACACGACAATATAATCCACACGTCTCACTAATGAGAAAATGCGCAAGGCCCAAGGTTGTACAACATCAGTTAACTATTCCCTGGTCAGCTGATGAATTTGTACTGGTCGAATCCATACAGACTGAGTCGGGCGTCGAATACCGGGTGATCGAGCATTATCCGTTATTACAGTTAAGCTGATTGTGCCACTCCTTATCAGTGCTGCCTCTGCCACTGAAGTCATGTTCCTGCTGCATCATATTTCATGGTGCTGTAAAAATACGATAAACTTGATGTTTTCTGTAAGATTACCTTTATCAATATGACGACAGACAGTCGAATACAGCCGATGCCAGTACAGCTGGTCAACCAGATCGCCGCTGGCGAAGTCGTCGAGCGCCCGGCATCTGTGGTCAAAGAACTGCTGGAGAATAGCCTGGATGCCGGTGCGACCAAGATCAGCATCGATATCGAAAAAGGTGGCACTAAACTCATCCGCATTACTGATAATGGTCACGGTATCCACAAAGATGACCTGGTATTGTCTTTATCTCCCCATGCGACCAGTAAGATCCATTCGATCGATGACCTGGAAAAAGTACGTAGCCTGGGGTTTCGTGGTGAGGCGCTACCGAGTATCGCTTCAGTGAGTCAGCTGCAACTGACCTCGTGCTGGAACAGTGGTGATGAGACATGGCAGTTGACGATGAATAACAGCCAGGCCAGCGATATTGCGCCTGCCGCGAACAAACCGGGTACCACTATCGAAGTACGTGACCTGTTCTTCAATATCCCTGCAAGACGTAAATTTCTACGTACAGAAAAAACCGAGTTCTCTCATCTCGATGATGTTGTGAAACGTATCTCGCTGAGCCGCTTCGATGTCGATATTACGTTACGGCACAACCAGCGAGTGGTTAAAGCCTTACGTGCCGCTGGCAGTCGAATCGAACAGGAAAAGCGCATCGCTGAATTACTCGGGCCGGCATTTATCGAGCAGGCGGTGCATATGGATTTTGAATATGAGGGCCTCCGCCTCTGGGGCTGGATAGCACAGCCGACGTTCTCTCGCAGTCAGGCAGATATGCAGTATTTTTACGTTAACGGCCGGGTCGTAAAGGACAGGTTGGTTACCCATGCGGTAAGACAGGCCTATGCTGACGTGTTATTTCACGGCCGACACCCGGCTTACGTATTGTTTTTTGAATGTGACCCTGCAATAGTCGATGTCAATGCGCACCCCGGTAAACACGAAGTGCGTTTTCGCCAGGGCCGGCAAGTGCACGATTTCCTGTTCCGCGCGATACATAAAAGTCTTGCAGAAGTGACAGCGGGAGATGCCCGTTCGCACGACTTCCAGCATTTCTCTACAACGACAAACCTGGGCGATGATTCACCAGAGACTGGTACATTAAATCCTTCCGTAACTAATCATTTCAGCGGTCAGTATCAGGGCAGACAGCCATCACAGGGGTCGATGTCATTCGCTATCGCGGAGCAGCGGCGTAGTTATTCTGATTTTGTGCCAGATACCGGCAAGCAGTCATTGCTGCAGGATGACACGCAGGATATGCCTGCCCTCGGTTTCGCCCGCGCTCAGTTGCATGGCATCTATATACTGGCAGAAAACGCAGAGGGAATGGTCCTGGTCGATATGCATGCCGCTCATGAACGCATTACCTATGAACGACTGAAAACCGCGCATGAGGGTGCGGGCATTAAATCACAGCCACTGCTGGTGCCGATCACGATGTCAGTGAGTTCCAGGGAAGCTCAGCTGGTCGAAGATACCTCGGATATATTCAGCCAGCTCGGTTTTGAAGTCGATCGGGTGGCCGATGAGAGTGTCAAGTTACGCCAGATTCCTGTCGTATTATCGGACAG
>CBDUKK010000238.1:0-3686 GCA_965367795.1 uncultured Gammaproteobacteria bacterium | reverse complement strand
GCACGCATCAGGTAAGTGAATGCACTGGCGTAATGCTCACAGAAACCGCGACGACTGGTGAATATAAAGTCATCCATGGCGTCATCGCCCAGCAGGTCAGGGGTCAGGGTGTAGATAAATCCATTGTCTCTGAAATATGACAGCACATTACTGATATAACGTTGTGCATCATTTGCTGATGACTGTAGTAACTGCCTGGATAGTGCTAACGTCCTTGGGTTCAGCTGCAGAGGTAAAAGGCGGTTCTTGTAGCTCTCCTGGTCGAATAGCGCGCGGTTGATTGAACCTGCCTGTGACTCGATCGTGTAATTGGCGACATTATTTATCTTGTCCTTCGTCAGTAACATCGCTTCCCGGTTCAGGCTGTACTTAAGATCGTGAGTCGAAGCATTGGCAGGTTTGGGGTATTCAAGACTGAGTAGCCAGCTCAGGTTAGTGGGTTCGAGTGTGACGGTGTATCGAAAACGGTTTTCAGGGTTTTCGTCATACTGAATATTGGATTCTGCGCTTGCTGGCGCATCATTACGTCGCCATGTCCTGCCGTCATAATCAGAGAGTACGGCGCCACGCCAGTATAGCTGGCTGTGCCGGGGCACCTGCTGCTCAAACTTAACGCGAAAAGCGATCGCAGATGAGTTGATCAGCCGGTTGATGCTGCCGGGAGACATCTCCTCGCTCAATCCGGTCTGACTGCTAAAGGCATCATCAGGTAATCCCCAGAGTGGACCGGGTATCCTCGGGAACAGGAAAAATAATACCAGCATCATAGGTATCGCGTGAAAAATAAAGCGAGATGACATTTTGAACCGGTTCATAAGTGGCACAGTATTTAACCGGTCACTGAGAGCGATCAGGATGCTTACTAAAGAGACGACGACAAAAAACACGTAGATGATCAGCCAGATAGACTGGGAGTGAAAGAAGTTGCTGGCGATGATAAAGAATGCGCTGTAGATCACGATATAGCAGTCGCGGTGGCTCTTTATCTCGAACAGCTTGAGTATGGTCATCAGGGTCACCAGTGCTATACCGGGTTGCTGACCGAAAACATGGCCAAATGAATACCGTACGATGAGAAAAGACAATACTATTATCGACAGTAAGACTATCTTTCCAGGGTTCGGGCGGTTCTGCGTTATCAGCAAAAACTGCCAGAGGCTAAGGCTGAGCAGGAGCAGGGTAACGGGTATCGGTAGCCCGGCATACAGTGGCAGGGCAGACAGGTGAATTCCGATGAGTAGAGAGATCAGGATCTCACGGCCAGGTTTTTCTGTATTATTTCTCACTTCAGTGCTTGAACCATGTCAGGGCTATCTTTGATAGAGCGCTAAAAATGTCAGGCAGCGATGATAGTGTTCGTTTCCAGTGTCCGGGGCTATCTCTTTATCAGGTAGTCTGATGCCATAGTATTGATGATTCTGCTCAGCGTTGATGACCAGTGCTGTCATCATCGACAGACGCTGTTCGATATCTTTTGCGGGTATATCATTCCAGTTGATCCAGTGGCTCACAGGTTTTGCGCCGATGAACTGTTTGGTGAAGAGCTCATCGGTCTTTGCCGCGGCCTTCCAGGATATGCGGTTAATATTGTCGCCCTGGTGGTATTTTCTCAGGTGGCTGAAATTCTCCATACCATACCCCGTGGTGTCTGTTTCACCGCTTTCGCTGTGATCGAAAACGGGCAACTCGATACTGTTATCGGGTGCCGGGTAGACGATGCATGTCATCGACAGGTCTGCCCATGTCCAGGCGACAAAAAGGCCGGAGGGGAATTCGGTATAGATGCGAACGCGCCCGGCATCCAGCCTGCCGCGACGTGCTGTCTTTGTCTTAAAGCGGATGAGCTGCTGGCTGTTCGCAGCACAGTCGACGACATCCTGCTCCTCACCATGCTGGCTGATGGCAATCGAATGGCGATCATACAGCTGGTGATTGAGTAGCTGTATATTGAAGCAGGCAGGCTCTCCCGAAAACACGGCCGTCGCATCGCTGCCGTGGAGTTCAAGACCGGCGATATTGCGCCAGGTGGACAATAATAGAATATTGCCTATACCAGCGAGCAGGAAGGTCAGGATGAAACCCAGGTTTTTCTCATAGTTGATCGAGCCGATCAATAACGTTACCAGTAGCAGAGAAAAGATCAATCCGGCTTTTGTCGGTATGATATAGACACGGTCACGTGTCAGGGTTACTTTGCCGTCAAACGGACCGCTACGCCTGGAGATGAATTTGAATACGGGTCTGCTACTAAAATCCGGCCACAGGCTCGGCAGGCGAAAAAAACGGGTGAGGTTAATGAACGAGGCAGATATCACGAGATGCTGATCGACTCTTTGATGTGTTGTGCGGCAGACATCAGTTGTCGTGAACCTGCTTCTATGTGTACGGGTAATCGGTGGTTAACCACCGCGGGCAATACCAGTTGCACATGTTCAGGAAGTACATATTTCTGTCCGTCGATCAGGGCATAGGCCCTGGCAGCGTTAAGCAGTGCCAGGCCGCCGCGAGGCGACAGTCCAAACTCAAAAGCACTGCTCTGTCGAGTGAACGCGAGTATGGCCTGTATGTAATCGAGTATTGCTGCTGATACATGCAGCGTCTTCGCCTGTTGCTGTGTTGCAAGTAGCTGGTGCTTGTCGAACACGGGCTCCAGTTTATTGATGATGCTACGACGGTCTTCACCTTCCAGAAGCAGACGCTCGGCATCCCTGTCAGGATAGCCCAGATCGATCCGCATCAGGAAACGGTCGAGCTGAGATTCCGGCAAGGGGTAGGTGCCTATCTGGTGTGTCGGATTCTGTGTGGCGATGACGAAAAATGGCTCTGGTAGTTCGCGGGTTTCTCCCTCTGCTGTTACCTGGTGTTCTTCCATGGCTTCGAGCAGTGCACTCTGTGTCTTAGGTGTGGCCCGATTGATCTCATCGGCGAGAATGAAATGCGAAAATATCGGCCCTGAATGAAATTCGAACTGTGATAGCTCTCGATTAAAAACTGACACACCGAGAACATCGGCAGGTAACAGGTCGCTGGTAAACTGGATGCGATGAAAATCCAGACCCATAACCTGTGCCATGGTATGAGCAAGTGTGGTTTTACCTACACCGGGCTGGTCTTCGATAAGGCAGTGTCCCCCGGCCAGTAAGCAGGTCAATGCCAGTTTGATCTGCTCATTTTTACCCAGGATTACCTGCCCGATCTTATCGATAGCAGCGTTTAGTCGCTCTGTGGTGGATTCGAGCTGATGTATATTGGTTTTTTCCATGTTCGTCTTATTGTTTTAATAGTTAGATATAGGGTAGCTAAAGATGCAAAAGAGTGGCTAATTACGACTAATACTAAGACATAAAGTTTTGATTCATGTCATTGAAGTGTTTTTGACACTGTCATAGAATGAAGGTGTTTTAAAATTAATCCTGATGACGGAGTAAATAATGAAAGCACTAATGAAGTTATTAATGGCACTGGGCCTGATGACTGCGGCAACAAGCAGTTATGCCTTTTTCTGGGACGATGATAATGACTGGGAATGTATGGGGCCTTTTGGCGAGATTCCAGGCTGTAACCCATATGATGAGTGGGATCCAAGGTACTGGATGGAAGAAATGGAGCAGGAATTTGATGACGATGACGACTATTATCGCTATGGTGGTTATGGTTCACCTTACGGTCCTCCTCCAGGTTATGGT
>CBDUKK010000237.1:0-3687 GCA_965367795.1 uncultured Gammaproteobacteria bacterium | reverse complement strand
TGAGTTTTATCAGCAATGGAGAGATGAGCACCTGGTTATGGATAAGTGGTTTACCGTGCAGGCAACTGTTCCCAGGGTTTCGTCAATAACCAGGGTTGAAAAGTTGTTCGAGCATGCTGACTTCGATATTAAAAACCCCAATCGTGTCCGTTCACTGCTAGGTGCTTTCTGTTCCGCAAACCCCGTATGCTTCCATGATGTCGGTGGATTTGGTTATGAGCTGCTGGGCCGTTATATCGAAACCCTTGATGCGATAAACCCACAGATTGCATCCCGTCTATGTGTACCGTTGACTCGCTGGAAAAGATTCAATGAGACGCGCCAGTCTTTAATGAAAACGCAATTGCAGCGACTAATCGTTTTACCTGGGCTCTCTAGTGATGTTTCAGAACTTGTAGAGAAAAGCTTGAAGTGATGCAGTGGCGATCAAAAATATTAATGTGTTCATATTTTTTACGTTAAAAATCACCTGAATAGTCGTTATAAAAAAATCAACCTATTGTTTTTAATGACTATATTGTTTTTATCGTAAAAAATAAGCGTATGATAATCTTGTCAGCGTCATAAATGTTTACAGCTACTGGATATTTACATATAGTGCCCAGAAAAATTTCAATAAATTCATGTTGTTATATTGTTGGCACATTATTCGCATAATTCCTTGTTAAATGTTACATTTTTCTGTGAAAAATCAGGAAGTACATAATAAAAATATAATTTTTCCTTTCGTTTATGCTTCATCGGCCATTTTTATGAAAGAAAGTACGCCTTTTTAGTATGGATTTAGTGCGATTGTAATGATTCGGACTACAATAATGTAAATGAGATGATCAAGGCTGATCAAATTATAAAAGTGGAAAATCTCAATGCATTAAATATTAAATTTTGCGGGAGCCCTTAGTGTATGTCTAATGTCGTTTCACTGTTCAGTGATACTCAAAAATACGAAGAAAGACCAATCGTAGTTTTGGCAGATGATGATCCATCGATCCGTCTGATGGTGCGCCACGTTCTGGAATCTGAAGATTTCGATATCGTTGAAGCGTCAGATGGTCTTGAGGCACTCAAAGCAGTTGAAAAGCATCACCCCGCACTCATCCTGCTTGATGCAGTCATGCCGGGTATCGATGGATTTACTACCTGTCAGCAGATCAAGGATAAAGGCTATACCGATATCCCTGTGATGATGATTACCGGGCTGGATGATGACGCTTCTGTAGAAAGGGCATATGAGGTCGGCGCCATCGACTTCATTACCAAGCCAATCAAATGGGCAGTGCTTAAGCATCGCGTGAAATCGGTGGTGGCAAAAGTTATCGCCGAGCGAAAAGTCAAACTACTGGCTTATCGTGACACGCTGACCGGCTTACCTAACCGGCTGCTGTTTGCTGACCGCCTGGAGCAGGCTGTTGTTCGTTCGGAACGTACCCGTACCTCGATGGCACTGATGCTGATCGATATCGATGACTTCAAGCTGGTCAATGATTCATTTGGGCATGATGCCGGTGACAAGCTGATCAAAGCTGTAGGTGATCTGATTTCAAAATCATTACGACGAGCAGATACTATTGCCCGTCTTGGCGGTGATGAGTTTGCTGTAATTATCGAGGGCATCGATGGACCGGATGATGCGATTTCTATCGCAGATAATCTAACGACCATCCTGGAACATAATGTTCGCCTTGACGATCAGGAGACATATACCAGTGCCTCTATCGGGATCGCGGTTTACCCGGGTGATGGTAAAGATGCACGTACCCTGTTGAAAAATTCTGATACTGCGATGTACCGCGCTAAAGAGAGCGGGCGTCACTGTTTCCAGTTCTATAAACCGGAAATGAGCGTCAGTGCCATGGAGCGCCTGGACCTGGAGAACAGTCTCAAAGCAGCGTTTGAGAATGACGAGTTCCTGATTCACTACCAGCCTGTGGTCGATCTTCATAAGAATGAAGTAGTGGGTGTAGAAGCCTTACTGCGGTGGCAGCACCCTGAGAAAGGCATGATCCAGCCAAATGATTTCGTCAGTGTGGTAGAAGATTGTGGCCTCATCGTTGCGCTCGGTGAATGGATGATAAATAGCGTCTGTAAGCAGGTTAAACTCTGGCATGACGCAGGTCTTGAAAAACAGAATGTTTCTATCAACCTGTCTCCCCGTCAGTTTAAAGAACAGGACCTGGTAACGCTGTTTACGCAGGCACTGGCTGAAAATGGTATAGAAGGCAGTTCATTATCGGTAGAGGTTACAGAACGTACATTAATCGATAATGTTGGTGAAGTTGAAAAAACACTGAAAAAATTACGTGAAATGGGTCTCAGAATTCTACTCGATGATTTTGGTACCGGTTATGCGTCACTGGCATACTTAAAAGAATTCCCCGTTGATGTGGTTAAAATTGATCATGTATTCATTGCTGGTATACCTGATAATCAGGATGATTCTGCAATCGTTGATGCCATAGCAGGGCTGACGCGAGGTTTGAAACTGGCCTTACATGCAGAAGGTGTCGAGAATGAACGCCAGTTGAATGTGCTCAAAGGACTGGGCTGTCAGTTTGCACAGGGATACTACTGGAGTAAACCACTGCCTGGTAACGAATATGAACAGTTCTATATGAACCAGATCTATAATATTGGCTAGCGCCTGAATCTGCTCCAGCAAAAAAGCCGTTCAATGGTCATCATTTAACGGCTTTTTTTATTTTCTCTTATCTATGCAAAGCGATTGCTGTAAAATATTTTCTTTTTCGTCAATAATTCATGAATGTTTTAATCACGGGCGCAAATCGTGGTATTGGTCTGGAAATGGTCAGGTATGCGATGCAGCAGGGATGGCGCGTATTTGCCTGTTGCCGAGACCCGCACAACGCTGACAATCTTTTCAATATCGCCCGCTTATCCAATGGCAGGATAAGTGTGCACATCGCAGACATGCTGGAACTGGCTACAGTACAGGCCTTATCCTATGAGCTTCGTCACGAGCCTATCGATATACTGATCAATAACGCAGGTATATATGGTTCTGACAAAAACACTTTCGGTGCGGTCGATGTCGATAGCTGGCTGCAGACTTTCCAGGTCAACAGCATAGCACCGCTGAAAATGGTCGAGGCTTTCTCGGAGCAATTGATGATGGGGCAGCGCAAGCTAGTCGCCTGTATGAGCAGTAAAATGGGCAGTATGTCGGACAATGGTTACGGCAACAGCTATATCTACCGGTCCAGCAAGGCGGCATTAAATGCTGTGGTGAAAAGTTTATCGATTGACCTGAAAGAAAAAGGTGTCATATCGGTAGCGCTTCACCCCGGTTGGGTAAAAACCGAGATGGGAGGCCCGAATGCTGAGATAAGTACGGCTGAATGTGTCACACAAATTTTTACTAACTTATCGACTTTGACGATTAATGACAGCGGTCGTTTTATAGATATCGATGGTACTGATATCCCCTGGTAAGCTGCAGTTATATAATGATGTTATTGCCTGAAATAGAAATATTAAAGCCGTTGGTAAAGCTCGCCGCGCAAGAGATTCTACTGAAAGATTTTGGTCATTCTAAAGTCCAATACAAGGATGATGGCAGCGTAGTAACGCCGGCGGACTTCGAGATGCAGGACCGTTTAGAGAAAGAGCTAAAACAGCATTGGCCGCAATACGAGGTTCTGGGCGAAGAGATGACGGATGCTGAACAGC
>CBDUKK010000236.1:0-3695 GCA_965367795.1 uncultured Gammaproteobacteria bacterium | reverse complement strand
AATGTTTATTTCAATCAGGGTAAAAAACAACAGGCTGCATCTGCATATTTTGAGGCGGCCGCTATACTTATAAAGAAAGGTCAGGTCAACCGGGCTCAGAGCTTGATGGGGCTGTTGCGTCAACTGGATAAAGCCAAGGCAGAAGAGTTGCAAGCACTGATCGAATCGGCCGCGTCATAAGAAGAGGTTTATATGTTTTACGCATTACGCAATCTGTTTGCATTAGTTGGTTTTATTGCAATAGTGATTGCTATCTATGCTGCAGTGAAGATGGCGCCAATGATGCAGGCCTTCGATGCTCTGGACGAAGGTGCTTTTGATGTCTACAGTGAGATGATGATCAAGGTCCTGGAAACGGGTAACTCCGCTGAAGCGATGGTCTGGAAAGTTAAGGTCAGTGAAGACCTGTCTGCTGACGAAGTTGAAGAGACCATGCGTTTTGTTGCCAACGAGCACAACATCAAAAATGTGGGTGAGTTACCACTATCCGGTCAGATAGAAGCGATGACCGGTACAGAATCTCGTTACTTGAAGATCTACATGTTCTGTAATGCGCTTACCGCAGCACAGATGCTTGAGTACAGTGATGCCTATTCTGCTTTTTTACCATGTCGTGTAAGTATGGTCGAAGATAAAGAAGGTAAGCTATGGTTATATTCATTAAATATGGATGCCATGATCTACGGTGGTACTCCATTACCGGCCGAGCTGAAAGAAGAAGCGGAAGGTGTTAAGGAGATTATATTGGATATTATGAATCGAGGCGCTAAAGGCGATTTTTAAGATGGCAAACGATAAGACGACTGATAAACAGTCTACGAAAAAGGCAGATGAGGCTAAGCCTGCCAGCAGTGCTGCAAAGAAAGAGCCAGCTGCTAAAACTACTGCTAAGCCTGCCAAGCCAGCAACCAAGCCTGCAGTCAAACCAGCATCTAAGCCGGCCGCGGCTAAGGCCGCTGCAAGTTCGCCTGCATCAGAGGCTAAAGAGCCTGTGTTAAAGGCGTCAAAGGATGCACTTGCGGCGATCGAAAAAGCCGGCGCTTCAAAAGATTCTGATATGAAGTCAGCGGCTAAAAAAATTAGTCAAGTCGACAAGATTGCAGCTGATAATTCCATCAAATCTAAAAAGAGCGTCGATGAGTTAAAGGCACGTGCTCATGAAGCGAAACAACGCGCGCAGAAAAAAATACTGGAAGAATCCTATGTCAGCGACAAGCCAACGGATCCACTGGAAAGACTCGCCAATACATTTGATAGTAGTGCACGACGTTGGGAAATGGTGGTATACCCATCGATGTTTGCCTTTGTGCTGTTAGCAGGTTATGGTTTTTTCCTGATTTACCGGTTAACACATGATATCGCTATCCTGTCACAATCAGTTACACATATGGCGGTAATCGTCTCCGATGCGATGCCGCGCATGACGAAAGATCTGAATGTGATGACCGGCAGTATTGATAATATGACCGGTAACATCGATGGCATGACCACGGAGATTACTTCAATGTCTGGCCAGATGAATAGCCTGACACCGATGAGCCATAATATTCAGAGTATGACGCACAATATCGGCAGTATGAACCGTTCTGTTTACGGTCTGCAGCGTGATATGCATGGCATGAACCGTACCGTATCCAGTGGTCCGTTTGGTATGATGAATGACATAATGCCATTCAGTTCCGACACGAATGTGCCACCACCGGTACAGCCATCGCCCGTATGGCCTTCATTTAACCCGGTGCCTCAGCAACAGACTTTTAACCCGCTGCCTCAGCAACAGACTTTTTATCGGCCCTACGCAGCACCCGCTCCAGCTCCCGCAGCGGCATCGCCAGAGAAACCCGGGCAGCCTCAGCAGGCAGTCAAGACTGAAGTGACCATGCCAGGCGCGAGTCCGGTTTCACTGAAAGAGGCCTCCAGCCCAAAGGCTTCAGCGACAGTACAGGATAAAGGTAACTAATCAGATATGTTAAATCGCCCGGATAAATCCATACGAGATCGATTGGCGAAACTGGAAACTCATTTAAATAATGAGAACCCGTTGTTGATCGACGTGGTTTCACGATTTAAAAAACTTGATACTGTCGCATATAAAATGGGCTTGCTTGATACCAGTGACTCCTATGCAACGAGCATTCCATGGTGGCCACTGGTCTCGATACTGGGCACCTTTTCGGCGGGTAAATCATCGTTCATCAATAATTTTCTTGATGATAAGTTACAGTTGACCGGTAACCAGGCTGTCGACGATAAGTTTACCGTCATCACCTACAGCAATAGCAAAGAAAACCGGGTATTACCCGGCATTGCATTGAATTCGGATCCTCGGTTCCCGTTCTACCAGATGAGTGATGAGATCGATAAAGTCGCCAGTGGAGAAGGCCGTCGTATCGATGCGTATCTGCAGATGAAGACCTCGCATTCAGACAAGTTAAGTGGAAAGATAATAATCGACTCTCCCGGGTTTGATGCGGATGAGCAACGCAAAGCCATCCTCAGACTGACTGACCATATCGTTGATCTCTCTGACCTGGTTCTGGTGTTTTTCGATGCGCGTCATCCTGAACCGGGCGCCATGCAGGATACGCTTGACCACCTGGTCGGCAATACGATCAGTCGTAGTGATTCAGAAAAATTCCTGTACATCCTCAACCAGATCGATACCGCTGCACAGGAAGATAATCCAGAAGCTGTTGTAGCAGCATGGCAGCGAGCTCTCGCAGCGAAAGGTCTGACAGCTGGACGTTTTTACTCTATCTATAACCAGGATGTCGCGGTACCGATAGCAGATGAGGCAGTTCGCCATCGTTTCGAAAACAAGTGTGAGCAGGATAAAGCCGCAATCTTTGAGCGTATACACCAGGTTGAGGTGGAACGTTCATACCGGATATTGGGTGCCCTACAGACCATCGCCGGTGATATAGAGAATCATGTCGTGCCCGTGGTTAAAACGGCGATGACAAAATGGCTGAAAATGGTATTAACGATCGATGCGATAGCTATCGGCATCTTCGTAATGATCATGTTCGCGCTTGGCAGCATGTTTGATGTATGGGCGTTATTCTCTTACGATTTTACCAATGCAGCTATCATGTCTTCGCTGAAACTGGGTCTCACCGTGACAGGATTCCTTGTCGTGCATTTTACTGCGCGAGCTTTTTCTGCGAGGGTGGTAGCGAAAAAATTGTTGTCGAATGTATTTGCAGATAAGAGCCTTGCCGGCGAACATCGCGAGGGCAAGATACTGGCAGGCAGCATCAAGAAAGCATTCCTGAAAAACACACAGCCACTGAGAAGTATCTTCAGGCCGATGCCCGTAGGCTGGTCTATGCGTTCTAAGCGTACCCTGACGCAGGTTGCTGCTGATGCCTGTGATTTTATCCAGACAATGAACGACCGTTACACGAAGCCATCTGGTATTAGGTCGCCAGATGCAGAGACAGCGATAAACCCGGTACAGGGTGAAGATGTCGTCCGCGATGCTGATATGGCTGCATCTGTTGAACCACTGTCTGCAGTGAAGTCAGAAACTAAATAACCTTTGTTCTCTGTCCCGAGGTTTTATGACCCGGGGTTTTATGGCCCGGGGTTTTCAGTCAAGGGCTATAGGTTAGGTGTTGCCAGGCACTGACCGAGTTTTATTTCAGCTTCTGCAGTCATCTCGGCTGCTATCTTCATTTGATCAGTTGCCAGCA
>CBDUKK010000235.1:0-3699 GCA_965367795.1 uncultured Gammaproteobacteria bacterium | reverse complement strand
TATTATCTGCACCTGCTTGACCCGGTCGATGGGGCCATGCATTTTGATGTTAACCAGCAAAATGCTTTGAGTATCATAGCGCAGATGCAGCAACAGCTTCCCGGTTACCTGGTGCCTAAACTGGTACAGGAAATCGCCGGAAAACAGGCAAAAACAGCAATTTTCAATATCTAAGCTACAATTAAGAGCAACAATGGAATAATTATAAGCAAAACGCCAAGTTATTGTTTTATATAGTAAGGAATCGGCTTTGCAGAGACAAAATAATAAAATAAAAACCATGAAATTAAATATACCAGAACAAAAGACGCCTGCTGCGGATGCAACACCGAACCACCCTCGAAAACTGAAGAAGGTTCTCTCTGCCCTGCCCAATACTAATATGGGTGAACTCACCAAACAGACTTTCATGATCCTGCGTGATCTGAACCGTCAGTCGATGCCAAATAAACAGCGTCTAGAGAACCTTGAAATGATACGTGTCCTCGCACGTAACATTTTCGACAATCTCAAAAAGTATTTCATCAACCGTACCTTACCGCTTCCCGATAAAAGCCAGAAGATCGTCAATTTAAACCAGTCCATACTGCAGGAACTGATCTATGGCTACGAGATCATCATCTATGAAGCCGCGAATACTATCGACACCAAGGTCGACGACAAGACTCTGAGCATCGCCGCCTGCCGTGCGATTAATTACCTTTCAGAGATGCTGCTACGTTCTTGCGAAGTGTATGCACCATGTCCTAAACATCTATGGTACGACGCGCACCAGTTGTATGCATTTGCAGAGAGCAGAGGGATTACTGAAAATATCGTTATCGACACAGAGAAGACACCGGATAAACTAAGCATCGAAAACTGCTACAAACAGATGCTGCTATTTTCCCTGGCACGTCCGATCGCTTTAAGGCAACGTGACAGCGAACGGGTATTCAAAGAACTTTATGAATGGTCAAAATACTCGAGTATTGAGCGTGAAGGCTCCGAACAGCAGGTCGACAAGATATTCCGTATGCGCATACATGAAGATTCACCGCCCAACTACCTGGCAAAGAAAGACCTGGCAGAAAACATCACCATACGCACACTTCACGCCAGCAGACTCGTCGCCCATGTAAAATCCTTGATCGAAGAGCAAAGTGCAAAACAGAAACTGGCCATAGGCGAAGACATACCGTTAGAAACCTTGAATGCACTGGTGATGTCCTGGGGCGTCAGCGCAAAACGCCGTTTCACACGCGCCGCACGTCGAGGGCACATCAATGTTTCAATAGGCCTCACGCAAACGGCAAAGTCGATCCGCAAGTCTTTCAAACCTGACGAATCAATCGATACGAAATCGGGATTCATACGCACTTCGGCCTCGACAAAACAGGATCCGGATTTCACCCTGGATCCTATCAGCACAATAGATCATGATTCAGGCTACATGACACATACCGAACTAGGTGCCGTTGAAAACAATTCATGGGATATGGTCGCAAAAGGTCGCGCCCTGACTGAGACCTATACCAGGGAACAGGAATTTTCTAATGAAGACAAAATCAAACAGCGTCAGCTAAAAGCAGAATCACACTGGCAGGTCGTCAATATAAGCGCGGGGGGTTACTGCTTACGCTGGAACTCAGACGACACGTCGAAGGCGCAGATCGGTGAACTGATCGCACTGCAGGAATTTGACGTAAAAGATAACTTTGAATGGCGGGTCGGCGTTGTCCGCTGGATGCAGTTCACCCAGGAACATGGGCTCGAGATCGGTGTACAGGTAATCTCACCAAAAGTCGTTACTGCTACCGCTCAGCGTGTAAACCGCCCCAGTGAAGTGCCATTCGAGTGCCTGATGATACCCGGTATAAAGGCCTTGAATCAGTCATCGAGCGTCCTGCTGCCTTCACATGCATTCAAAACAAATGATAAACTCATCGTTCAGGTTATGGAAAATAAAATAAATATAACTTTAGGGGAAACTAAAGAACATACGGGCTCTTTCACCCAGTTCACCTACAAGAACACGGAAGTCGACAAACGCATTAAAAAACAGGTGAAAAAAGAAGAGGCAACCAAGAACAAAGATGACTTCGATGAGCTCTGGTCGTCATTGTAGATCCTTCTTTTCAACAAGCATAATCAGATTTTCGTGGAAATCCTAAGTGGAAGATAAAATAATTAACATGGTCGTCATCGATGACTCTTTCGATAGCGAAGAAAAAATCATCAGCTCGTTGAGAACAGCGGGTTATACGGCTCGGTCTTCACGTGCCGAAGATGACGAAGACCTTCTTGAAGTCCTTGCCAAACAGACACCTGAACTCATCATCTACTTTGAAGGCATGGAGCTGATCTCACTCGCACAAACTATCGAGTGCCTGAAAAAAGACAAACGAACCGAAAGCTGCCGTGTGATCGTGGTCAATAAAAAAGAGCAGCCTAATGTGGTCAGCGCCATGCGAAGCGGAGCTGTCGACGCTACCTGTTTCAATGATATCAATCACCTTATACTGATCATCGCTCGTGAACATCAGTCTGCGACCAGTGCCCGGCAAATTTCAAGTTACAGGAAATCATTCAACGAATCAGAACGGCGCTGCGCCTCACTACTCGACAGCTCGCGTGATGCCATCGCCTATATCCATGAAGGTATGCACGTTTACTCGAACCGCTCCTACCTGGACATGCTCGATATCGAAGAATCGGATGACCTCGAAGGCCTGCCCATACTCGATATGGTCGCCAGCGATGGACGTGACACCTTTAAAGACTTTTTACGTCAATACACAAAAAATGGTGACGGCAGCGAAAAACTCGACACCACGTTACGCAAACCAGACGGCAGTGAATTTAATGGCGAGATGGAATTCTCACCCGCACAGATCGATGGCGAACCCTGTATACAGGTCATCATCCGCAAAGAAGACGTCAACTCAGAAGAACTCGAACGTCAGCTAAAACTGCTCAGCCAGAAAGACCAGTTGACCGGCCTGTTTAACCGCCAGTACAGTATCGAGAAACTGGAGAGCACCATCGCGGACTGTGAACAGGGTAAATATACTGCTGCCCTCCTGGAGATACACATCGATAATTTTGATGAGATCAAAAACTCGGTTGGTGTCATCGAATCAGACCAGTATATCGTCGAAGCCGCAAAAGCATTGAGCAACATCGTGCGCGATGAAGATGTGCTCTCTCGCTACACTCATGACAGCTTTACCGTGATCGCCATCGGTTACAACAAAGACAACATCGAAAGTTATGCTACTGAGCTTCAAAAATCGATCGCTCAACTTGAGACCAGTATAAAAGGCTCCAGCATAAATACCACATGCTGCATCGGCATCGCACTTATCGATAAAGATTCACCCGAATACAATGACATACTGGCGCGCTCAGAGAAGGCCGTCGCAACTGCCGTCAGTAAAGGCGCCAACCAGATATTTACCTACACACCTGAAAAAGGCGAGCTGACCCGTCACGAGGTCGATGCCAAGTTTAAGGAAGAGCTTACGGATGCACTTAAGAATGACCGCTTCGTGCTGCACCACCAGCCTATCGTCAGCCTGCATGGTGATACTGATGAACGTTATGAAGTATTCGTACGCATGGAAACAGATGGCGACCACGACCTGGTCATGCCACAGGATTTTCTGCCAGCTGCCGAGCGCATCGGCATGTCTATCGCCATAGATCGCTGGGTTCTGT
>CBDUKK010000234.1:0-3722 GCA_965367795.1 uncultured Gammaproteobacteria bacterium | reverse complement strand
CGGAGCATCTGAGAAAGTATGATGTGTTTGGCTGGCGCGCACTTATCACCGGGTCACCATACAGTTATTCGGCCTACGCAAGCATCAATACTACGCTTCTGGTGTTGCCCAGGCATGCTTTTGAGATATTAAACCTGAACTCATCTGAAGCGCGTCAAAAAGTCCATCTCATGCTCAGGAGTGAAGATATTCTGTCATATCTGCAGCGTGATCAGGGGCTGAGTCAGCAGCAGGCAGAAGAATGGCTGAACCAGGCAACAAGCAGCCTGCTTAGCAGTGGTGTGGTTCCGCCTGCAATAAAAGTGCGCCGTCACAGGCATGCCTTCCGTAATAAACTCGAATATATGCAGCATATTCCGCTAACCGAGGGACTGTCTCAGGCCGCACAGGAAAAAATCAGTTCGCGGCTGATCTTCAAGCGGCATGCCCGTGGTTCGAGTTTCTATCACCAGAATGATCGGGCAGACAGGCTGTTCATCATAGAACACGGTGAGGTGCACCTGTTCGGCTCTAACGTTAACAGGCAAGAACCGCAGGTACTGAATGACAGCGATGCTTTTGGTGATATCTCGATGATCACCGGTGCCAATCATTCCGTGACAGCGGTCGCAGCGACTGATACCGCGGTATGGGAACTGCGAAAATCTGATTTAGACGAATTGCTGGTAGAACTCCCTGAATTGCTCGACCGTGTCCGTACTTATATCCACAGGGCGGGCGCCGACGGTTACCTGGTCGGCCGCCACCATATGGATGAGGACAATACCACCCGCTGGATGCGGCGGGCCATGCGTAGTGTCGATGCCGGACGACCGATACCCGCAGCGTCAGACATCAGGCGTGAGATCAGTGAAAATAAGGCTGCGCCACTTGCTATCTGGCTGGGTATCACGCTCGACGGTATACCCGAATCGCTGGTGATCGGGGCCAGCATGATCGATCATCAGATCGAGATATCCTTGATCGTCGGCCTGTTTCTTTCCAACTATCCGGAAGCGCTATCCAGTTCGATCGGTATGCGTAAGCAGGGATTCTCAAAATCACGGATTTTAATCATGTGGAGCTCGCTGATGCTTTTCACCGGTATCGGTGCGGCATTGGGCAGTATATTTTTCATCGGTGCGTCGCCAGCAAGTTATGCATTGATCCAGGGGATTGCAGCTGGCGCAATGCTGACCATGATTGCAGAGACAATGTTGCCGGAAGCCTATTTCAAGGGCGGCTCTGTCGTCGGTATGTCGACCCTTCTGGGTTTTCTCGTCGCTATTTTCTCAAAGACGTTAGAATAAAAGAATTTCACGATATTATTTATATTTACGTTTGTTAGACCTGGTGGTGACATATGAAAAATTTAATAACTTCATTACCTGTATTGTTAACACTGCTATTTACCGTATTCACGGTAGAAGCTGGAACCAGGGTTGTCGTAGAGAATGAGGTCATCAAAGGTGACAATGTAGAAAAAAGTGCTGAGATAGTAACTTTTGATGAGAAAAGGGCGAGGATCGATTTTGTTGGCGCAGATAAGAAAATAACAGAACAGACACCTTATATCATGACCGTTGATGGTGGAGAAAACTGGGTCATGGGCGATACATCAGAAGACAGGTTCTACTGTTCGAAAATGCAGACAGAGGAATTTTTCAAAAATATAGGGGGGCAGCTTACTGGTGCAATGGATTTTTTTAACGTGAACACAGAGTCACCAACGATTAAAAAAATTCTAGAAGAACCCGGCCCTGACATGCTGGGGTTCAAAACCACGCATCTGCGGGTCGAGACCAATGCCAGTGCATACGCCCGGATTTTCTTTATAAAATTCGAGTATTCGGCAAAAATTACCGATGACATCTGGTATGCAACTGACACCGAAATACATCCTATAAGGAAGAAGTGGATAAATGCTTTAACGCAATCCGGCAATAATTTGATCGACACCCTGTTTGCTGATTTCACTTCAAATTTATCCGGATCTATTCTTAAGCAGGAAACGGTAGTCGATATTACTGATCAACGAAAGAAAGAAACCAAAACACAAGAGATTCATACGACTGTTACAACGGTTGAAGAAATAAAGCCGAACCAACTGGATGAAGTGTTCAAGCTGCCCGAATGTGAAGTAATGGACGATAAAGAAGTCCAGGATAAGGCAAAGGCGTTATTTACTGGCGGAAAGATAATGCTCTGAATATCAATATCTTACGTGATTGTCGGCGAGCTTTATACCTCGGGGTTACCCTGGCTTTGGTTCTTGCTAATCGTTATTCGTCGCATTTTTTTCGGGACGTTAGAATACAGGCTGGTTAAACGATATATGATCAGATGATACAGATAGACAATTCAAAAGACTTCTTACTGGCCGCAGATATCGTCCTGGTTTTGCATGTACTGTTCGTGGCTTTTATCGTTATCGGGCTGGTATCTGTATTTATCGGTAAGGTTCTTTCATGGTCATGGATACGAAATCCCTGGTTCAGGCTATTACACCTGATTGCTATCGGGGTGGTCGTGATTCAGGCATGGTTTGGTATCATCTGCCCGCTCACCATGCTCGAGATGGAACTACGAGCCCACGCCGCCGACACGGTTTATACAGGTTCATTCATCTCCTACTGGTTAGAAAAGATTCTCTACTATCAATTCTCTCCCTGGGTCTTTACCATCTGCTATACGGTATTTGCTGCTGCTGTTGTTTATAGCTGGTACCTGGTACCTCCTCGTCGTTTCAAGATATCCAGTAATCATCACTAAAAGAAGCCTGCCACTCATTATCTTGCTCTAGATATGTATCAATGATTTAGTGGGCAATTAGCGTTATCATCAGGCTGATATGATTTATGTGCTGGTATTTGTTTTTTACGAGTCGGAGAGTCAAAATGGATCAAGCTGAAACCCTGACGATTGATGGTAACCAGGCGGCCGCCGAGATCGCACACCTGACCAATGAGGTGATCGCTATATACCCGATCACACCCGCATCACCCATGGGTGAGTGGGCGGATGAATGGTCATCACGCAAGCGGCCTAACCTCTGGGGCAGTGTGCCGCGAATCATCGAGATGCAGAGTGAAGCTGGTGCTGCCGGTACCATCCATGGCGCGCTGCAGACAGGCGCGCTGACGACGACATTTACCGCATCCCAGGGTCTGTTGTTGATGATCCCGAATATGTACAAGATCGCCGGTGAACTCTCACCGACCGTGTTTCATGTCGCTGCGCGTTCGGTCGCGGCACAGGCGCTGTCGATCTTCGGTGATCATAGTGATGTCATGGCGGCACGCACCACCGGTTTTGCTTTCATGGCGTCGGGTAGCCCACAGGAAGTACTGGATATGGCGTTGATCTCGCAGGCAGCAACATTAAAGTCGCGTATTCCGATCGTCCATTTCTTCGATGGTTTTCGCACCTCGCATGAAGTGGCGAAGATTCGAGCTATCGACGCTGAAATCGTCAGGCAGATGATCAGCCATGAAAGCATCGTGGCACACCGTTCTCGCGCGTTATCACCGGAACATCCGGTCATTCGAGGCACGTCGCAGAACCCGGATGTTTTCTTTCAGGCACGTGAGAGTGTCAATAAGTATTACCAGGCCATGCCAGGCATCGTACAGAAGGTCATGGACCAGTTTGCAGAACTCACCGGCCGTGCTTACCACCTGTTCGATTATGTCGGCACGGCCGATGCTGAAACAGTGATCGTGCTGATGGGTTCCGGCGCAGAG
>CBDUKK010000233.1:0-3754 GCA_965367795.1 uncultured Gammaproteobacteria bacterium | reverse complement strand
GCAGGGTGAGAGTTATCGCATCATCTTTATCCATGTGCCTGCAGCATGGATGTCGATGTTTGTTTACATGGTGATGGCGGTGTCTTCCGGCATCGGCATAATCTGGCAGATCCGGCTGGCGGATATGGTGGCTGCCGCAAGTGCACCGATCGGGGCATCGTTCGCGTTCATCGCGCTGGTCACCGGCTCGCTCTGGGGCAAACCGATGTGGGGCGCTTACTGGGTGTGGGACGCACGCTTAACATCTGAGCTGATCCTGCTGTTCCTGTACCTGGGTTACATGGCATTACAGTCGGCTATCGAAGATCAGCGCAGTGCGGATAAGGCCAGTGGCCTGCTGGCGATCGTCGGCGTGGTGAACATCCCGATCATCCATTACTCTGTTGTATGGTGGAACACCCTGCACCAGGGTGCGACAATAACAAAGTTTGATAAGCCTTCGATGCATATCGATATGCTGATACCATTATTGCTGATGGCTGTCGCATTTAAGCTGTTCTATGCAGCAGTGGTATTGGTCAGGACACGAAACGAAGCGTTGTATCGTGACCGTAATCGTCGTTGGGTCAGAGAACTGGTCGAGCGGCTTTAGTAGAGAGTGAATTCGAGATGAACTGGTCAGAATTTTTCCACATGGGTGGTTACGCGTTTTTTGTATGGACATCTTATGCGATTACATTTGCCGTTATCGTTGCCAACATCATATTACCGATACTGCAGCGTAAAAAAGTCATCGCGCGAATTAAACGTGCGATCAAGCGTGAACAGATCGAGCTGAACAGAGAGTCAACCTAGATAATTGATCGAATACCATGAATAAAAGAAGTCGAAGAAAAGTATTAATAGCTGCTATCGTTTTCGGTGTTGCTACCGCTACGGTGCTCGGGCTGACCGCCTTTGAAGAAAACCTGCTGTACTTTTATAGCCCAACCCAGGTAAAGGCCGGTGAGGCGCCAACGACGCATTCGTTTAGGGTCGGCGGGCTGGTGGTCGATGGCAGCGTGAAACGTGAGCCCGATAGCCTGAAGATAGAATTTGATGTGACCGATAATACAGAGAGTATGACCGTCGAATATACCGGTATCCTTCCTGATCTGTTCCGTGAAGGGCAGGGCATAGTCGCGATGGGCAGCATACAGGCCGGCGGTAAGTTCGTCGCACAGGAAGTGCTGGCCAAACATGATGAGAATTATATGCCGCCAGAAGTTGCTGCAGCCCTGGAGGCATCTGGCAAGTCGGTCAAGGAAGCATCGGAAC
Organism: uncultured Gammaproteobacteria bacterium; assembly: GCA_965367795.1. Classification (GTDB taxonomy): domain Bacteria; phylum Pseudomonadota; class Gammaproteobacteria; order SZUA-229; family SZUA-229. The sequence continues at coordinate 2,497 of CBDUKK010000233.1, read as the reverse complement.
ACAAGCATCAGAGTACGACCTATTAACACATCAGTCTTAAACTGACTCACATATATTATTATGATTCCTGAACTTGGACACTTTGCCTTAATCATCGCTTTTGCCGTCACCATCGTGCAAAGCATCGTTCCTATCGTTGGTGCTGCGCGAAACCAGGCAGCGCTGGTTTCAATGGCCAGACCCGCCGCGTTGACGCAATTATTATTTGTTGGGCTGGCATATGCGGCACTGACTCATGCCTTCATCGTACATGATTTTTCAGTGTTATATGTGTCTCAGCACTCGAACCTGGTACAGCCGCTGATGTATCGAATATCAGGGGTGTGGGGGTCGCATGAAGGCTCTTTGTTGTTGTGGTCGCTCATCCTCGCGTTATGGACGGTAGCTGTCGCTGTTTATAGCAGAAACCTGCCGGAGATACTGATGGCCCGTGTGATGGCAGTCATGGGTATGGTCAGCACTGGTTTCCTGGCGTTCATGCTGTTCACCTCAAACCCTTTCGAGCGTATCTTTCCAGTGCCGCTGGACGGAAACGAATTAAACCCGCTACTGCAGGATCCTGGACTGGCGATACATCCGCCGATGTTATACATGGGCTATGTTGGTTTTTCTGTCGCCTTTGCCTTTGCAGTCGCGGCGTTACTTGGCGGCAAGCTCGATGCTACCTGGGCACGCTGGTCCCGTCCCTGGACAACCATCGCCTGGAGTTTTTTAACTATCGGTATCGCTCTCGGCAGCTGGTGGGCATATAACGAGCTTGGCTGGGGTGGCTGGTGGTTCTGGGACCCTGTCGAAAATGCTTCTTTCATGCCATGGCTCGTGGGTACGGCGTTGATCCATTCCTTAGCCAGTACTGAAAAACGCGGTGTGTTTAAAAGCTGGACAGTATTACTGGCGATACTGGCCTTTTCATTAAGCCTGCTCGGTACCTTTATCGTACGTTCCGGTGTACTGGTTTCGGTACATGCCTTTGCCACTGATCCAGAGCGCGGCGTATTCATTCTTGGTTTCCTGATATTGGCTGTAGGTGGCTCACTGGCCTTGTTCGCATGGCGCTCAGCAGCGGTGGTAAGTTTTGGACGCTTCCAGTTGTTCTCCAGAGAAACCGCGTTGCTGTTGAATAATATTATATTCCTTACCGCCGCTACCGCAGTCCTCGTCGGTACCATGTACCCGCTGGTACTGGATGCATTTGGTGCAGGCAAAATATCAGTAGGTCGCCCCTATTTTGATACTATGTTTGCCCTGGTTGCTATCCCCCTGCTGTTGTTGCTTGGCTTTGGTCCGAGCATTCGCTGGAAGGGTGATGACTGGCAACGTATCGTCAAGATTACCGGTATATTTTTTATCGCCTCCCTGGTCATCGGCTTGCTGATCCCGTTCCTCATCGAAGATCAGCTAAACCTGGCGACTGGCCTGGGACTGGCGGGTGCCTTATGGGTGGCATTGACGACGTTAAGAGATGTCGTGTCTCGACTGTCACGAAAGTTAACGCTGTCGCTGTCTTATATCGGTATGGTTTTGGCACATTTCGGTGTAGCAGTTTTTGTTGCTGGCGTCACAGTGACCATGACTTACCATGAAGAGAGAGACCTGCGAATGGAGCCGGGAAATGTTTATAACATTTCGGGCTATGAATTCCGTTTCCAGGGAACACGCAAAGTTCAGGGCCCGAATTACATCGCGGATGAAGGTGTCATAGAGATCTGGTCAGACGATGACAAGATCGGTGAACTGTTGCCGCAAAAAAGGACTTACAGCGGAAAGAGTAACCCGATGACGGATGCATCGATCGATAAGACATTCACCCGTGACTTATATGCGGCTTTGGGCGAAGAGCTGGAAAACGGTGCCTGGAGTATGCGTGTCTATTATAAACCTCTGATCCGCTGGATATGGCTGGGCTGTATTTTAATGACCATCGGCGGCGTGCTGGCAGTGAGTGACCGACGCTACAGGCAGACTGTCCGTCAAAAAGTGAACAAGAAGCTGGGCATGGCGAACGTCTAAAGGTTGTTTTTATGAGCGAGATAAAACCCGGCATGCTGCGTCGTTTTACACCATTTATCATCTTCCTGATAATGGCGTCATTACTCCTGTATATGATGACGTTAATGAACCGGGGTGATTACAACCCGAGGGATATACCTACTGAACTAATCGGTAAGCCGGCCCCTGAATTCACCCTGCCTGATCTTATAAAACCCGAGGTGATGGTTAGCACTTCGGCGATGAAAGGTAAGACCTGGTTGCTGAACGTGTGGGCGACATGGTGTAGAGAGTGCTGGCGTGAGCATGAGTACCTGGTGACGCTGGCCGAGCAACGAAACATTACTATCATCGGTTTGAACTGGCGCGATGAGAGAGCGGATGCCAGGAACATGCTCGGCCAATTAGGAAACCCTTTTGCAGAGATCGCCTTTGACCCGAACAGTGAAGCAGTGATCGACTGGGGTGTGTATGGCGCACCTGAAACATTTCTTATCGATAAGGAAGG
>CBDUKK010000232.1:0-3757 GCA_965367795.1 uncultured Gammaproteobacteria bacterium | reverse complement strand
ACAAATGTCACGAGCGGGAATGGATGCCCAAGCGACCAGAACGAACAAGGTGAGTTCAGGAAGTACTTGATGAAACGCCAAAGACAGTTCTGAAGTGCGAGCGACTGGACAAGTGTCGCAGAAACATAAAAAGTGCGCGACCAGAACGAGTATACGAGCTCAGGAAGTACCTGATGGAACGCCGACGGCGGTTCTGAGGTGAGCGATCACTGCCCCAGAAATATCCCGAGACACATAAAAAAAGCCCCGTACTCTTTCGAATACGATGCTTTCGAATTAAAGCCTGGCAGTGTCCTACTTTCACATGGGAACTCCCACACTATCATCGGCGCTAAGCAGTTTCACTTCCGTGTTCGGGATGGGAACCGGGTGGTACCTACTTGAAATGACCGCCAGGCGCGGCTGGTTGATCGTCAGTTAAACAACAAGTATTTTTCACTCTTGTAAATCCATAATAAGATTTTTACATCGATAGTGTTGGCGGGCACAATATCAATTTCTTTAACTGTGCTGACCGTTTTTATTGCGTCTCATATCTGCTTCGACCATCAGCTGGCAGAGCTCTTCCAATTTTGTATTGGCTTCCCAGCCGAGTTCTGTTTTTGCTTTTTCAGGGTTTCCTACCAGTTGGATCTTGTCATCATCTTTTCTGTAGAATTGCGGGCTGACGCGGATAATTTTATTACCATTAGCCTGGTCGATACCGATCTCGTATTGCTCTTCACCTTCCCATGCTATATCGATATCCAGAGCATGGCAGGAGAGGTTGACGAAATCACGGACTGTTTCAGCGCGACCTGTTGCCAAGACATATGAATCCGGTTTTTTAGCTTGCATCATCCTGTACATGCCGTCGACGTAATCTTTAGCATATCCCCAGTCACGTTTGGCGTTCAAATTACCCAATTCGATATATTCTTTTTTGCCAAGTTTGATCTTTACCAGTCCGTCTGTAATCTTGCGTGTGACGAATTCCAGCCCCCTGAGCGGAGACTCGTGATTGTAAAGTATGCCGCTCACGGTGAAGATGTTATGTGACTCACGGTAATTCACGGTCATCCAGTGCGCGTAAACCTTAGCTGCACCGTAAGGACTGCGGGGATGGAAGTTGGTCTTCTCATTTTGCGGCGCCTCGTTGGCATTGCCGAACATTTCGGATGTGGATGCCTGATAAAAACGGATATCCGGATTGAAAATGCGTATGGCTTCCAGGATATATATCGGTCCTAGACCGGTGATATTTGCAGTATTCATATACTGGTTAAAGGATACGTTTACAAAGCTTTGCGCAGCCAGGTTGTATATCTCATCCGGTTTTGCTTTTTCGAGTAACTGTATAGTCGAACCAAGATCGTTGAGGCCATATTCGATCTTATGAAGATCCGGGTGGTCGCTTATCCCCAGTTCTTCAAGACGCCAGAAATTTAATGTACTGGTACGGCGGTATGTGCCATAAACGGAGTAGTTTCTGTCCAGTAGATGTTTTGCCAGATAAGCTGCGTCCTGCCCGGTAATACCAGTGATGATGGCTGTTTTCATGGTTGATTATAAGTGTCCAATTTTGTTGGTTTCAATTAAACAGGTTTAATTTTACAAGACCTGGAGAGCAACTCATGTTTATATCATTATGAAGAGAGAAGGCTCTCTCTGCATGCTTCAAAGACAGCGTTGACGGGTATCGAAGACAAGCCAGATTCAGGATTTGGGGTATCTTCAGCCCGTAACACAGCAAATCTGTCAGGTTTCATGAATGGTCCGCAATCTATCGGGCTCCAGCCAGAGAAAAGGGCAACAATTTTAGTATCTACAGCGGCTGCGATATGTAATGGTCCGGTATTCGGCGTTACCAGTAAATCGGCTCTTTTGATAAGTGCTTTGTATCTTTCAATATTGGGTGGTTCGAGCAGAAGAGTGATCGAGTCAGGTGAGTTTTTGATTATTTTGTTGCCCTGCTCAGCCTCGTCGGGGATAAGATCTATGATGACTTTAGGATTAGAGTTGCCAGCAAGTGTCAGCTCAGACAGCATGCTGCCAAGTTCGGAAAATTTACTGGCGGGCCATAACCTGTGCTTGGACTGTATGTGGTGCTTCTTCGATAACAGACTGACCAGCGGGTTGCTAGTATAACCGCTATATGTCGGATGTAAGATGATGAGCGTATCACTGCTTGAGATTCCCAATGCGGATAGTTCTTCATCGACATGCCTGCTGGCATCCTCTCTGACAGGCAGATGCGCATAAAATGTTTCATCTAGCGATGGGCATGCCTGATTCACCAGATCAAGGTAGTGTTGAGAGCAGTGTACATCTTTGCTGGTCTGTTCGAGGCAGCATAGATCAGCGTCATAACGTGAGAAGATTTTTGCGATTTTCTTGTTGGTCTCGAAACAGAAAATTTTGTCGAACTTCGTATCATCCAGCTTTTGCAGTATTTTACGTTTGTTGAAGTACGCGAGTACACCGGATCGGTTCCATACCCACAATTCATCCAGGTTGGGATGATAGCCTTTGAGCAGGCGAGGTCCGTCTAGGCCTGTCAGGAATGTGATTTTAGCATCCGGATAACATCTGATTATCGCAGACAGCGCAGGCGTCATCATTACAACATCACCGGCACGGCCTATACGTACAATTAGTATTCGCATATTTTTATGATAAGTAGGATAATTAGGTAATTTTTGAGTATAGAGAAGTATAAACCCCCTTTTCGCTGAAACACCACCCTCCCCCACCTGAATCCAACCGTCCAAATTCACCCTCCACACTCGATCTTTGCCACAATGACATAACATATAGCGTTAACATCGATATGATACGGGTCTTTTTACGACACCGCCTGACTTATAAACCAACCGTCACCCTTGCCTCTTATTTCAGACAACGTCCCTGTGTTCTAATCTTTTTTTTTCCTTAGTCAAACAACACGGCTTGCGGCGGCGCACGTGTCTCGGGTATGCAATAGGGTGGGTTGGATTCGCCCTTATTTTCCAGGTTGGTGAGAATTTTCTTGATAACCTGCGGGTCTTCGATGCAGGCGATGACCTTCACTGGGACACCGCATTGTGTACATACTTCGATGTCGATATTAAACAAGCGCTTCAAGTGCTGTGCCCAGGTCATCGAAGCACGACGTTTAGCTTGTGTGGAACGTCTGTGTCTGGCGGTGTGTTACGTTTATTGCCCTTGCCCCGCTTGGCCGGAGTGACGAAGGCATGATACTGACTGTTCGGCGCAAACATTGCATGATAACGCGTTAAGTTGACGTGGGGTTTGGGCACTAGCGCGACTAATCTTGCAATAAAATAGAGTCGCGTGTGCCCGGGCTGATGACGCTCGTATTGGCCAGCAGCACGGCCATTCCTTGCCATGGCAATCGGGTACATGTCTCGCGTCCTTGCGATTATGTGTTTGCATACAGTCTATCGCCCAGGCGCAAAAGCCCACCCCCGACATAACGTGCATGGACGAAATACATGGATGTATAAGTGTCGCGAGAGGGCAGGAAGTCCGAAGCGACTGCACTAATGCCGCGGAGGCAAGGCGACCACCATGGACGGCGGGAGATAGGGCAATGCAGGAGCAATTGCCGAGACGGCCGAGAACGGCGAAGTGTCGAGACTAAAATAAGAAAAGCCCCGTACTCGATAGAGTACGGGGCTTTGGTATTAAAACCTGGCAGTGTCCTACTTTCACATGGGAACTCCCACACTATCATCGGCGCTAAGCAGTTTCACTTCCGAGTTCGGGATGGGATCGG
>CBDUKK010000231.1:0-3778 GCA_965367795.1 uncultured Gammaproteobacteria bacterium | reverse complement strand
CTAACCTGACGTATATCGGCACCATAAGCATTATTCTCGAGACTTTTCGCGATAAATAATGGTGTCCTGCCTTGTTCAGACAGGTCGAAGACCTTCTGCTTTCTCAACGGTCGTTTTTTCTCATCCAGCAGCATCATTATCCTTGGTTTCATCTTCTGTTCTGCGTTCTGAGACAGCACTGCACCGACCGCGCCAGAGGTCAGTTCGACCAGGGAACCTGTCGGATACACTCCCATGCACTGAATAAACTGTTCAACCAGGTCTTTCTGAAAGAGTTTATCGCTCAGGTTATAAATATTCTGCAGCGCTCTGTGTTCAGGTATCGCCTTTTTGTAAGGCGCCGAAGAGATCATAGAATCATAACAGTCGATGATCGCAGCCATACGGCCAAACGCCGGTGTCTGGGTGCCGACCAGGCCGTTAGGATAACCACTACCATCGTAGCGCTCATGGTGGGTCAATGCGATGTTGATGATATGTTCGTTCATGCCTTTTGCCTTCCTCAGGATATCGACGCCAAAAGCGACATGCTTACGTATGACGGCAACTTCATCCCGGGTAGGCGGCGTTGTTTTCGTGAGCAATGCTTTCGGCAGTTTGATCTTGCCGACATCCATCAGCAGTAATCCGGTTGCCAGGGTCGTCAGGTCTTTCTTGTTAAGGCCTATATGACGGCCAAACGCGATACCGAGGGCACAGTTCTGCACAGAGTGATCATAACTATAACTATCATGTTCCTGCATCTTGGATAGCCACATAAATGCATCTGAATTTCTGATAACACTGTTCAACACAGGTTCGATGGCTTCCTTGACTTTGGCTAGATCAAGTTTGCCGTTTCGAATATCATGTTCCATCATCTGGGTAATGCTGATCGATGCTTTGTCTATCGCGGCCCTGGCTTCGGGTAACTCCTGGATGGTCGTTTTCTTGTCAATGTATGTAACAGCTTTCTTACCCGTATTGAGGATTGTCTCTACTTGCTTGTTGATCGCCAGGCGCTGTTTGACATGAAAACCGGGAGTAGATAGAGGTGGTGCTGTATCGAGATACATATCAGCTTTTTCGCCCATCTCGATATCGATGTAAATATATTCACAATACTCAACTAATTTACTGATATCGCTCTCTTCTTCAATAAAAAATCCCTGAATCAAAAACGGAGTTTGCACCCATGGCCGGTCAAGCTTTGAAACATACATTCCCACTTTTAGATTTGCGGTACTGACTTTGCGATCCATAATGGATAACCTCATGAAATGTATAAGTATTTAAGGATTTTATGGAATTTAGGAATTTTTAGATTCACTGCGATCGATGTTATGAGAACATCAAGGACGGCAGATACACCTACTTCTCAAGTATAGCCACAGACTGTGAGTATTGTCAGTCTGCGGCACAATTTTTCAATAATTTCGACGAACGGTATATTAGAGCCATTCTATAGTGTTAGAGGATCACTGATCGAGCTGATGATATCTACGCAACATGATGACAAAACAGCCCCCTGTCGTGCATTCTTGTTAAACTAATGGGAAAATCAGAACCAAGGAGGCTCAGATGAAATCTGTAGTGAAAATCAACATAGTGTTAGTGCTTATGGCCCTGATGTTAGCAGGCTGCTCCAGTGCTCCCTCTCCGTATAACGATCCTGACTCGCAGAGATCAAGAGCAGAAAAAGCACAGGATGAAATGGCTAGATAGGAATCATTCCTTCTCCCTCTGCGTAGCTGCATGGATGCAGGCAAGCCATTCGTAGAGGGAGCATGGGATCTTACCTGGCGAGTGCTTTTAATTTCTCGATCAGCTCGTCAGAATCCCATTCAACGCCGCCGAACAAGGTGTATTTGATATTACCATCGGGGCCGATGATGAAGTTTGAAGGTGCGGCGAATACACGCCAGTCTTCGATGCTTTTTCCTTCTTCATCCATCAGTATGGTGAACTCAGGTTTCACTTCGCTGACAAACGATTTAACTTCGTCTTCGCTTTCACCCATATCGACAGCAAGAATCTTGAATGGTGTATCTCCCATCTTTGTCATCATCTTGTTCATCGAAGGCATCTCCTTGCGACAGGGACCACAGTAAGTCGCCCAGAACTGTACCAGTACTACCTGGCCTCTATAATCTTTCAGGTCGTGGATATCACCCTGCAGGTCTTTCAGTGTTAGTGATGGTGCTGCGACTTCATCGCTCACCGGTTTCAGATTAGCCGCCAGAACCGTGCCCTGCGAGAGGACTGTAAGGCAGAACAATAAGATAGATAGATAAGCTTGCTTATACATTAGATTTCACTCTCGCCGAGATAAAATAAACTGACTTTGATCAATCCCGCCATCTGCGAAGTAACCACGTCTTCTGATCGATTGGCATCCTGACGCTTGAAAAAATATCCACGTACCTTGGGGATAACTTTGGATGTAACTTCGCTACCGCTTTTGTGTAGCTCCTGGCTCAGCGTGTTGAGCCCCCAGCGGTTTGGAGTACGTCCACCTTCCAGCAGCATGATCGGCAACCTGGTTTTACCGACAGCATCGACATATTCAGGGACTTCGCCGGGTACTGGTGCATCTTTAAACAGTCTTGGGAACATCAGGATAGCACCGGCAACAGGGTCGTGCCCTTCTGCTTCCCACTCGCTGGCGGCACGTAATACGAGTTCCGTATCAGGACCACTGGCGATCAGATAGACCTTTTTACCGGTCTTGAGCGCTTCAGCGATTATCGCGGTGATGGTCTCTGTCGGAATACTGTTCAGACTGCTACGTACCTTGGGTAGCATAAAACCGCCCAGCATATCAGGCATCCAGACTTCGACACCGTCTTCAGAGAGTGATTGTGCCGTTTTCTCTTCAGCGATACTCTTGCCCTCATCACAGGGAAATCCCAGCAGCAGGATATTGCCTTCCGCAGGAAATACGCGTACTTCGATATCGGCGTCATCGGTTTCGATGTTCTTGATTAGCTTTGCCTGCACGTTAGAAGCAAACAGAAGCAGTAAAAAATAAAGTGAAACTGTTCTTAAATTCATCATTGTTTGATTTGGGTTATTAAAATCCAGCTGCCAGTAGTGTTATGCTAGCCACAAAATTAACCACTCCTCTCATATATATAAGAAAAAACATGTATTTCAGACATTTAACTGCAAAAGCTCAATGTTTACTTCAACATAGACGCCTACTTGCGAGCGTGATTTTATCATTGGTCGGCTTCACGCCTCTTTGCGCTATATCAACAAATGCTAATATAAGTGAAGAAATGTCACAGGCCTTAGCATTGAAGCCAGATATCGACAATGGCAGGGAAATCTACCGCTTATGCGCCAGCTGCCACATGAAAAACGGCTGGGGAAAGAAAGACGGCAGCTTTCCCGTTATCGCCGGGCAGCACCGCAACGTACTGATCAAGCAGCTGGCAGATATCCGCTCGAAGAACCGTGTTAACCCGACGATGTACCCGTTCACCGACCCGGAGTCAGTCGGTGGTATACAGGGCATCAGTGATGTAACCGCTTATATCGCTTCCATGGAGAAAGACCCGACACCCGGTGTCGGCGATGGAGAAAATATCGAACTCGGAAAAGATATATACGAAAAACACTGTATCCAGTGTCATGGTGAAGAAGCCGAGGGCAACAATGAAGCTTTCTTTCCCAGTCTGAAAGGACAGCATCATGCATACCTGTTACGGCAGCTTAAATGGATCCAGCAGGGATACCGGAAGAATGCTAACGAGGTGATGATGAATGAAGTGAAGGCTTTATCTGATACTGAACT
>CBDUKK010000230.1:0-3806 GCA_965367795.1 uncultured Gammaproteobacteria bacterium | reverse complement strand
AAGTTAAGGTTTAAGTAAACATTACTGGTCTTTGCAAAGGTCATAAATCCGCCGAGATATATCTCTTCACTGCTGAACCCGAACTGGTCATCATCCGCAGTATGATCGGTAAGCCTGAAGCCTATTTCCAGTCCATTATTGGCGTCCCCTAACAGAGTCGAATAAGCGGCTCCGCCCAGCAAGGTATTACCGTCACGACCTTCATCTTCCGGGCGCTTGAAATCATTGCCGGTGTATGACAGCTCAAAGGTGAGGCCGCGGTATTTCCCGAGGTCAAAAGTGACTAACGGGTTCAATGATACGAAAGTGCCAAGAGTCGAGGTGCCGAAATAAGTCTGGTCTAGCTGCAGGTTGATTGCGCCAGTCCAGCGTCCTGTCGATATGAAAGCAGGGCCAGTGCTGGCGCTGATGATGTTTAGACTGAATTCATTATTGCGTGTGTAATTATTACCTGTCCATGAAACCTGGCTCTGCCACTCAAAGTGTGTTGCAGCGCCTGCAGTATCAAACGGCTTATTGTCTCTATACCTGTGTGATGCGCTAAAAAATGTATCGAGGCCTGGAGAGGCTGTGTCCTCTCCATCGGGAATGCTATCCGTGCCACGCAGCGGAGCGAAGTTTATATTGGTGTTATACATCACGCCTGCCTTGGTGTAATAAGAAAAACTGTTCTCGGTACGTGGTTTGACCTCGTCACTTGTCAGCTGGCCGATATAGGCAAGAATAGCAAGACGCACTTTTTCGGGTGTTTCTGGATTATCGAGTACTGTCTGAAATTCACGTAATGCATCATCATACTGGCTGGCGCGATGATAACTGACGGCAAGTTCGAGGCGTGCACGGTTCAGCGATGGCCTTCGGCTTAGGATGTATTCAAATTTCTCGATAGCATCAAAAACTTTTCCGCTGTCGCGTTCTTCCATGGCGGCTTCAAAGATTTTTTCTGCATGTTCATCCGTCATGGCCTCATCAGTTTTGCTTTCATCGGCAAATACAGGGTTGAGGCAGACCGATGCAAAGAGCAGGGCAATAACTGTGGCGGTTAATGATTTCTGGTTAATAATATTCATGTATAACTAAGTAGTGCAGGATGTTGTCAAGTTGAGTATTATACCTGCCGATGGTTAAAAAAACGCAAAGTTTGTTTATCATACTCTTTTTACTGGCAAATTCTAATGTTTGGTCGGCTCGTGCGGTATCCACCTTGCCTGCCAGTCTGTTCGGCTACCAGGAGATTCAGAAAGAAAATTTAAGCATGTTTCCGCAATGGCTGTCTGTCCTCGAGCGCCACCTGTTAAATCTAAAAGATACCTCCTCCTGCCAGTCGTCGATATTCAACCAGTGTCATCTGTTGCAGTGGCAATCCTTTTTAAAAGGCATAAGACATCTGCCCTTTGATCAGCAGGTAAAAAGGGTGAACAAATATGCCAATGAAAAAGACTATGTGCTTGATATCGAGAACTATGGAATAGCTGACTACTGGGCAACACCAAAAGAATTTTTACTGAATAATGGCGACTGTGAAGATTATGCGATCATCAAGATGCTGTCGTTGAAATGGCTGGGTCATGATGTCAGTTCTATGCGAGTCGTCGTGGTGCAGGATACCAATCTCAGGATACCGCATGCCGTAATGGCGATCAGAGACGGTAATGATATCCTGATACTGGATAACCAGATAGAAGAGGTGATATCGCATGTTGATATCTTTCACTATGTACCGGTCTACTCGGTGAATGAAAACAACTGGTGGATGCATGTACCAAACTAAAGGGGGCATCTTTTTATGGTGCGTCGCCGTTAAAGGAGTGAAGGTGTATGGTGAATAACAAACCTGCGACGGTAGCTTTCATCTTATTATTTCTGTTTTTCAGTGGTAGTGTCTGGCTGGTTTTTCAGTATGTATCAGCTGAAAAACAGAGAGATCTCGACGCCTGGCAGGCGCGGCTCAATATCATGGCCGAATCTCAGCAATACGCCGTTGAAAGCTGGTTCGATGAACAACTGGATAATATAGACGCACTGGCAAATAACCCGCTGCTACAGTTATACGTCAGTCAGCAGGATCTATCCGTGGCACCGGATGATGAGACAGGTCGAGGTCAGCTGCATCATCTAAGAAACCTGGTCAATGCAACGGCGAATCAAGCTGATGTGTTTACACCGATTAAAAAGATTAACAGTAATGTAGAGAACAAAGTGAACGATGGTATCGCCATCGTCAACAGTTCTGGTGTATTGCTGGCAACACGTTATTTCCCGCTTGGTGATGCCGAAGTCGTTTCCGGTTTTCAGTCTGCGGTCGATAGAAAATCATTCTACATCTCTAGTATTTATGATTCTGCAGAAAGACGGCCGCGCATCATCATCGTTGTACCGGTTAACTCTGTGCAGTCGTTGAGCCCGGACGATATCAAGGCAGCCGTCGTCGCGGTTATCAATCCTGAAGATAACCTTTATGAGCTCCTGTTGAAAGAGTGGGTGACAACCCGTACAGAAGAAACATTGCTGGTTGCAAGCGATGAAGACAGGGTTGATTATCTGAGCCCTTTAAAAAACGGTTATCAGCTGTTTCATAGCCAGGCGCCAAGAGATGGCGCATCTGCACCAGGCATAGCGGCTTCGAATGTACTGGAGAATGTTGGTGAAAATGTAATGATGCAGGATTACCGTCATGTCGATGTGCTGGCAACGGCGAGAAAGATAAGAAATACACCGATGATACTGGTGCAGAAGATAGATGTCTCCGAGGCGCTGGCCGAGTCTACTTCACATCAACAGTTCATATTGACGATATTCCTGCTGGCCGTTTTTGTCATCACTATAAGTTTTATCGCGATATGGCGGCATTCGACCAGTCTGCGTTTGCAGAAAGCAACGAGGCGGCTTGAGGCGCGAGCAGCATTGTTGAATGCGGTAGGTGACAGCATCAATGACCATATCTTTTTACTGGATCATAACAATAAGCTTGTGTTTATCAATGATGCCCTGGCGCGGTCCTTCTCTATTGATAATGTGGATGTTCGCGGAAAAGCGTTGAACCATGTCTTCAATACAGAGATAACGGAGCAGTTGTTGAAGATAAAACCGGCTGACGATGAAAGTGATATCCGCAACAGGGAGATGCGTCTCGGTTTTAAAGACAGACGCCATGATTACCATGTTTCGATCGTTGCCTTGCGTCATCCTGATTACAAGCAGTCGCACCTGTATGTGATGCATGATATCACCGAGTTAAAAGATGCACAGGGCAGGCACAATCGTCTGATGGACGGCATTATCTCTACCCTGGCACAGGTCATCGATAAACACGATCCGCATTGTGCACATCATTCGGAAAGGACGCGAGAAGTTGCTATCGCTATCGCGCGAGCGATGGAGCTCCCTAAAGAGCGTATCGATATTCTGTCGATGGCAGCCCTGCTGGCAAATATCGGTAAGTTATATATACCTGCGGAAGTGTTGACGAATATGGAGCCATTGACGCCAGCCGAAGAATTGATGCTGAGAGAGAATATCAACTACAGCGTGGAGATATTAAAAGACCTCGAATTTGACGGCCCGGTGATCGAATTCGTACAGCAGAAGAACGAGTGCCTTGATGGTAGCGGGTATCCGAATGCTGTTTCTGGTGACGCCATCTTCCAGGAGTCGCGGATCCTGTCAGTGGCTAATGCCTTTGTCGCTATGACCAGCTCCAGGGCTTACCGCCCTGGTATGCCGGTGAAAGAGGTGCTGGATATATTGCTATCTGAAGCAGATAGTCGATACGACAGGCATGTGATCGCTGCATTGTTTCATGTGGC
>CBDUKK010000229.1:0-3814 GCA_965367795.1 uncultured Gammaproteobacteria bacterium | reverse complement strand
TTTGCAAGACTGCTCTGCATACAGGTGATGAACAATAGAAAGGTGAGTATGGATCTTGAAAGCATGGCTCTGCGTTGCATGAAAATTAACGTTATGAGTAGGGGCTCGATGTCATAGATTAGCTGGCTTCAAAGCTTGCGTACCTTAAACATTCTGCCTTTTATTTTACCTTTGGACAATATCTCAAGGGCCTGATTGGCGATGCCCCGTTCTACGGCGACATAAGAAACCATATCGAATATATCGATCTTGCCAACCTGCTTTCCAGGCAGGTTAGTGTTTTTTGTCAGTGCACCCAGGATATCCCCCGCCCGAACTTTTGATTTACGACCAGCGCTGATACGCAGCGTTACCATTTCTGGTCTGTGATTGAAGTTGTCCTTCATCTCGAGTGAAGATATTTCAGCAACGTTGACCGGTTGTCCCTGGTAATCTTCGATGGCATTGATCTTGGGTGCTTCAGATGCAGTGAACAGGCCCAGTGCCAGACCTTTATTGCCAGCGCGGCCGGTCCTTCCGATACGGTGGATATAGATATCGGGATCGGGAGACAGCTCGTAGTTGATGACGGCATCCAGGCCCTCGATGTCGAGTCCTCGCGCGGCGACATCTGTCGCTATCAGTATGGCGATGCTGTTATTTGAAAACTGTACCAGTGCCTGATCACGATCTTTCTGTTCGAGGTCACCGTGGAGAGCGATCGCATGCAGGCCCTGCTGTTTTAATTCTTTTGCCAGTTCCTTGCATTGTTCTTTGCGATTGCAGAACACTACGCTGGATCGAGGATGATAGTGTTGTAGCAGGCTGATCAGGGCAGACGTTCTCTGTCCTCTCTGTATCTCAAAGAAGAGCTGTTTAATATCTGAGTCATCATGCAGGCTCTCCACCCGGATGTTTTCAGGGCTTTTCTGGATATCGTTACTGATGGCTTCTATCTCATCAGGGTAAGTCGCAGAAAATAATAAGGTCTGCCTGTTTTCAGGCGTCATACCTATGATATGCATGATGTCGTCATGAAAGCCCATCTCTAACATGCGGTCGGCTTCATCCAGTACCAGTGTTTTCACGCTGTCCAGTCTTAAAGTGCCTTTGTTCAGATGTTTTAGTATCCTTCCCGGGGTTCCGACCACGATGTGTGGCTGGTGTTCAAGTGATGCTAGCTGGGGCCCTAATGGCGTGCCGCCACATAAGGTCAGTATCTTGGTATTGGGGATAGGGCGTGCCAGTCGTCTGATCTCTTTGCTTACCTGGTCAGCAAGTTCTCGAGTAGGGCAAAGTACCAGTGCCTGAACCTGGTAGGTCTTAACTTCCAGGTGATGCAGCAGCCCGATCGCGAAAGCAGCTGTTTTGCCACTGCCCGTTTTAGCCTGTGCATGTACATCTTTGCCCTGCAGGAGTATCGGCAGGCTCTGTTGCTGGATAGGGGTCATCGTCTGATAACCCAGTGATTCAAGATTAGCGATGAATCCGGGTGATATTGGCAGTGATGAGAAGGTGTTTTCAGTCACGGGTAAGTTATCTTATTGGCGTGTTGGCAAGCAGCACATGATAACAGGTTAGGCGCTGTCGTGGTCTTATGACATGTCCTGTGCCGGCTCAGTGTCAGCCTTTTTTGCCGGCAGCCTGCTCTTTTAGCTTACGTTTGATCGACGGGCTGTTCTTGTCAGGGTCGGAGAAAGCAAAACGTCCATAGAGTATGCAGCCTTTCATGCCTGGATCACAGGGGATGTTTTTTACCTTTGAGCAGAGCCCCCTGACTTCGTGCGGGCAGCCCCATGAGCCTGACATAAACGATACCTCTATGAATGAAGTAAAATGAAGCTCCAAGTTACAAATAAAATTACAGCGTGACAAGATATCATTAGATATATACCCGCTCGTAATCAGGAATATTATGATCACTATGACTTGCTGAGTCTGTACATGGCCCGATATGAAGAAGCTGTATTTTATTTCTCTTATGATGTTCGTTCTCTGCTCGCCGCCCGGTAATGCTGCCGAGATCGACAGCGTAACGCCGAGAAAAATCAGGCTCGAGGATAGTCTCGAAACGATAAACAGGATTATTGATCAGCGTATACAGCAGGCGGTGAAAAACGCTAATGCGTACAGGGAATATATCGAGGAGATCGATGAATACCTGGATACAGATAATGAATGTAATGAAGATGTCCTCTATTCGGAATTAAGGAAGTCACTGTTTCAGTCTTATATCGTATCCTGGGGTCTAAAGGGCTATGAGCTCGACATGCAGTTTCGCAGTCTTCTCGCAGGGCAGAGTTATTCCCTCTCATTAAACGATTCCATCTATCGTGATATCGATTACCTGGAGGGTTTTTCACTCAAGCTTAAAGAATTGAGTGATGTCGTCAATATCGATGGCCACCTGGTCGGGCTGGATAAGATCGGCCACTTCTTTGCTGAAGGCTGGCAATATTTTGAGTTAACCCGAGATGATGGACAGAGTATGGAAAAGGCGATCGAGTGGGGGAGGCTGCAGGAAGCGGGTAAATATGGCTATGTTACAACCGGAGTATTTTCTTACGCCGATCTTACGGCGAATCTCAATGGCTGGCGATTCTGGAATAAGGTGCTGCTCGATGAAGATGATCCTCTACAAGGCTGGATCGCTAATCTTTTTGATCGACCGTATATAAGCTGTGATATCCAGATCATCGAATCGATAAAGAGTATGAAGGTGGTCAGGGCATGGCAGCACAATAACCGTTTTGATCTCTCGGTTTATATCGACGGTGCCTGGGATGAAGCTAATAACTGTAATAGCTATGCTGATCCGGTCATCGAGGATAAGGTGATGGCACGGATAAAAAATATCGATGCTGATTTCAGTTGTCCGATCAAGCCTGAGTATTGCAGGCAGGCCCGGGAGAAGTATGGGCGATATGCAAAACATGTCCTGCATCCCTACTGCATGATAGCGGGTGACGAAGACTGATAATTCAACCAGTATTGTCCGATATAGGGCTGCATACTCCAGGGCTGCATTTTATCCATGTATTTGTGATGTTTTCTTATTAACGACTATAGTTATGCTAGTAGATCAAGGGAGGTGTGATCATGCGTATATCTATAGTTACTATCCTGTTTTTTTATTCTTTTGCATGTCTGGCTGAAGGTGCTGCTCGTGTCGAAACCGCCTATGAAGAGCCGAAAGTAGTGTATGACTTTTATTTTGATGAACCAGCTAAAATTAACTCTGCGCTATACTGGATCCGTTCGCTGATGAACCCATTGATGGATGACCCCTATGGCTTCGATCCAGAGTTTATGGATATCGTCGTGGTTATCCACGGTACTGAATTAGTGACGGTCGCCAGAAAAAATTACGATAAATATACAGAAGCGGTAGGGCGTATGAGATATTACGCCGAACTGGGGGTCAAGTTTAAGGTCTGTGGGCTGGCTGCAGAAGATTATGGCTATAGCGATAAGGACTTTTACCAGTTTATCGACGTTGTACCGTCAGCTATTACCGAGCTGGTTCATTGGCAACAACAGGGGTATGCACTGATGACACCTGTGGTCATGGAGAAAAAATATTCCACCGATGAGATACGCTGATACTGGCTGAGGCAACCCCGGGTTGAATCTGTGTGCAGGCGCTGCTAAGGAAACACCATTAGCCTGTCTCCCTGTTCTCCTGTCCTGTTGTATCCGGTTTGGGAGTGGCTCGAACAGGCTCTTCTTTTTAAGAGTATCCGGAACGTTAAAATTGTTAGAATGTCTCACCTTACACATTATTTTATTCTTCTTCAGACAACTGTTCAGAGAGACCGAGTATGATCAAACTTCA
>CBDUKK010000228.1:0-3824 GCA_965367795.1 uncultured Gammaproteobacteria bacterium | reverse complement strand
AAAACAGTAAGTATGTTTTGTGGGACTAAAAGTGTCAATCGCAATGTCAGTCGAACTACCAGCAGATAAACCGGAAAATCAAGAGCCTGATGTGTCGCCAGGCACATTGTATCTCGTTGCAACCCCGATAGGAAATTTAGCTGATATCACGCATCGTGCGGTCACGGTACTCGGGCAGGTCGATATGATTGCCGCTGAAGACACACGACATAGTCAGCGTCTATTGTCACATCTTGGTATCAGGTCTAAATTGCTGGCATATCATGAGCATAATGAGGACAAGATGACTTCGAAGCTGCTCGATGATCTGGCCGCAGGCAAGTCTATCGCGCTGATCTCCGATGCTGGAACACCGTTGATAAGTGATCCAGGATATCGCCTGGTATCACAGGCTCATGACAGGGAGATGGTAGTGGCGCCGATTCCGGGTGTATGTGCTGCGATCACAGCGCTTAGTGCTGCCGGCCTGGCGACGGATTCATTTACCTTCGAAGGGTTTCCACCGGCAAAACAGGGAGCAAGGCTACATTTTTTAGAGCGTCTTGCTGCGCAGCATCGAACCATGGTTTTTTATGTGTCGTGTCATCGTATCATCGAAACCTTAAAAGATATGCAGGCAGTATTTGGTGGAAGTCGACGAGCGGCTTTTGCCAGGGAGCTCACCAAGACTTTTGAGACCATAAAAAGAACTGAACTTTCGGACCTGGTTGACTGGGTCGAGGCAGATGAGAATCAGCGGAAGGGTGAAATCGTTCTGGTTGTAGAAGGCAAGATAGATGATGGAGAAGAGTCTGGGCAGGTGGATCATTACTTGACGATCCTGCTCAGCGAGCTTCCGGTGAAGCAGTCGGTCAAGCTGGTGGTGAAGATGACCGGTGAGAATAAGAATGATATCTATAAACGCGCGCTTGCTCTGAAGGAGACCTGATCGATGAGAAAATGCTTGCTGTTGACATTATATTTTTTCTTCTGTAGCTATGCCGTTGCTGAAAACGACAGGGCTTTTTTCTGGCAGGTGACACCTGGGCAAGCAGGGTCAACACAGGCGATAGTGTATCTGATGGGGTCGATACATTTTGCGGACCAGTCTTTTTACCCGTTAAGAACCGAGATAGAACAGGCTTATGAGCGATCGGATTACCTCGTCGTTGAGCTGGATGTGAATGCCTTGGACGATGATGCATATAATGAAATGATATCCCGGAAAGGTGTATATCCTGATGGTAAGTCGATCAGGGATGCTGTCTCTGAGGAAACCTGGCAGCAACTAAGAGCGCGATTGCGCCAGCTCAACCTGCCCTATGAAGCGGTTAAAAGTTATAAACCGGGTGTCCTGGTATTGACCATGACGGCGATACAGGTCATGCAGATGGGCTACGACCCGCAGCTGGGAATGGATTTTTACTTCCTGGCCAAGGCTGCACAGCCGCCAGTAAAACAGGTCATTGAGCTGGAGACACTGGAGCAGCAGCTAAGCCTGTTTATTGATATTCCTGACGGTGATCTTTTGCTGAAAGAAACTTTATATTCGATGGCTGAATCAGAGTCCATGATGACCGAGATGTTGAGCTACTGGAAAGAAGGCGATGAAAACGCTATGGACAAACTGTTGTTTGAAGACTCGCTGAATGATTATCCCGCGTTCGCTGAGATATACGATAGTTTGTTTTATGCAAGGAATCGAAAGATGGTTTCTAAGATAGAGCAGATGCTAAAACAGGATGGAACTGCTGAAAAGGTGTATTTCGTGGTTGTCGGCAGCGGCCATCTGATCGGTGACAAAGGTATCGTCAATGTGCTGAAAGAGAAGGGTTATAAGATAAAGCGTTTATAGTGGTGAGTTATAAGTAGTAAGTTCAAAGTTGAAAAACTTACTAGTTATAACTTAGAACTAGAGTCCCAGCTTCTTCTCAAGGTAGTGAATGTTTGTGCCACCGGCCTGGAAGTTGGCATCCCCGATGATCCTTTTATGTAACTCGATATTGGTATTGATGCCGGTAATACTTATCTCATCCAGTGCGCCGATCATACGTGCGATAGCGACCTCACGATTACAACCAAAGGCGATCAGTTTGCCTATCATAGAATCATAATGCGGTGGTACCGTGTAGCCGGCATATATGTGAGTATCTATCCGAATACCCGGTCCACCTGGCGGATGGTAGCGTTCGATTTTTCCGGGTGATGGTACAAAGGTTTCGGGATGCTCGGCGTTTATACGACATTCGATTGCGTGGCCCCTGATCTCGATATCACTCTGCTTATAGCGAAGTTTATCGCCTGAAGCGATATAGAGCTGCTCCTTGATGATGTCGACGCCGGTAACCAGCTCTGTCACAGGGTGTTCTACCTGTACACGGGTGTTCATTTCGATGAAATAAAACTCATCATCCTGGTACAGAAACTCAAAGGTGCCAGCACCGCGATATTTCATCTTGATACAGGCATCGACACAGCGCTGACCTATTTTCTTTCTTTGTCTCGGCGTGATACCGGGCGCTGGCGCTTCTTCGACAACTTTCTGGTTACGGCGCTGCATAGAACAGTCGCGCTCACCCAGGTGGATAGCATTTCCCTGACCGTCAGATAGAACCTGTATCTCGACATGGCGAGGTGTTTCCAGGTATTTTTCCATATACACCATGCTGTTACCGAAGAAAGTACCGGCTTCCTGTTTGGTTAAAGCGATAGAGTTATTCAAGGTCGCATCAGAATGAACCACACGCATACCTCGTCCGCCGCCACCACCGGCCGCTTTAATAATAATCGGATAACCGATCTTGTTAGCCAGTTGTATATTGGTATCACTGTCGTCACCCAGCGGGCCGTCTGAGCCTGGTACGCAGGGCACCCCAGCTGCTTTCATGGCTTCGATGGCAGCAACTTTATCGCCCATGGTGCGGATCGACTCGGGAGTAGGGCCGATAAATATAAAACCGCTGTCTTCTACACGTTCCGCAAAATCAGCATTTTCTGACAGGAATCCATAACCTGGGTGGATGGCAACTGCATCGGTGACCTCCGCTGCACTGATGATTGCCGGTACGTTCAGGTAGCTTTGATCTGAAGGTGCAGGTCCAATGCATACCGACTCGTCTGCGAGGCGGACATGTTTGAGGTCTCTGTCTGCTTCTGAATGAACTGCGACTGTCTTAACGCCGAGCTCACGACATGCACGCAGTATTCGCAGAGCAATTTCGCCTCTGTTGGCGATGACAACTTTAGATAACATGAGACTGTGCCTTATTCGATAACGATAAGAGGTTGGCCGAATTCGACAGGCTGAGCGTTCTCCACCAGGATGGCTTTAACTGTTCCTGACCTGTCAGCTTCAATCTGATTAAGAATCTTCATGGCTTCGATGATGCAGACAGTATCACCTTCGTTGACACTGTCACCGACTTTAACGAAATCTGGAGAGCCGGGTGCCGATGCGGTATAGAAGGTGCCAACCATCGGTGCATTAACAGTATGTCCACTTACGGCAGGAGTCTCGCTTGCACTCTCGGCCTCTACTGCAGGAACAGGTGCTGGCGCAGCGGGCGCTGGTGCATACTGTTGTATCGGTGCGGCCGGTGCTGTAGTGGAATAACGTGAGATGCGTACTGACTCTTCACCTTCGTTGATTTCGATCTCTGCAATACCGGATTCCTCGAGCAGTTCGATTAATTTTTTTACTTTGCGAATATCCATAAGAATAAACCCTTGGGGAGTTACCCCTGCTGTAATTGATTGATTGCTGCATGTAACGCCAGTTCATAACCTTGAGCGCCAAGGCCAGAGATAACACCAACAGCAATATCAGAAAAATAGGAACGTTCACG
>CBDUKK010000227.1:0-3861 GCA_965367795.1 uncultured Gammaproteobacteria bacterium | reverse complement strand
GCCGGCTTTGAATTATGCAAGGATGAGACTCCTCACACGCCATGGAAGGCACTTTTAATTATCACTAAAAACTTATCATCGCTTACGCTATGATACCTTCTGGTAACTCTTTTTTGATCAAACATAGCCTAAAGCAAATCTTATGAAACACAGCTTGCCATTGCTAGACAGTATCCCTACGGTGACGTGGAAACCTGTCATCACACCATGCTCGTCTGGCACTATCATCTGCTTAACGGTTTTCATCTCATGAATAAAAGCGCTAACAATGTTAGTTGTATAATTCTTGCCGGTGGTGAAGGTAAACGCGTTGGTGGGGTAGACAAGGGGCTGCTCGAATACCGAGGCAAACCACTCATAGAGCATGTCATCGAAAAGGTTTCACCCCAGGTCGATGACATCGTGATAAGCGCCAACCGTAATACTAAACGCTATCAACTATACAGCCAGAATGTTATCAGCGATGAGTCTGAACAATATCTAGGACCGCTGGCAGGCATCGCTGCGGCCCTGCCTTACTGCACGAATGAGCGTGTATTGATCGTACCATGCGATATGCCTTTCTTGCCAGGCAACCTCGTACAGAAGCTATCTAATGCAACAGGCAAAGACATCTCTATTGCAGAAACAGAGACAAAGATGCAGCTGGCCTTTTTAATGCATAAAAAGCTACTGACGCCTATCCAGCACTCTGTAAATAATAATCAGTTGCGGCTCATGCAGTGGGTCAGGTCTCATCAACCAGCCATCATTCATTTCACTGATGATGAAGCTTTCAAAAACTTCAACACTCGAGATGACATCGATCAATGACCTATGGCGGGACCTCTGTCGCCAGGTAACTGCCTGAAACGGCATTTTCACCTGTACCAGAGGATAAGCTATAAATACCATAGATACCTTCAGCCTGAGTTCCAACGAAGTTCACCGATGCTTCTCCGGAAACGAACTGGCCATTTGCACCACACCCTCCGACACCACCACCGTCACTACATGGCCCGCTCATACTATAAATATTTCCACTCGCACCTGAAATAAAATTACCGCTGGTATTTGTAAGCGAGGCATTAATCGTGGCATCTGAAAACGTCGCATCAATATCCAGGGCCATAACTTCCATAACTCCAAAATCAATGGTTGCAGTCACGAACTGCGTACCGACCTGTGCACCGGTTGGGCCTACAAGTGTTGGACTTGTCCCGGCAGCACTCTCATAATTCGCGAAACCTGATATAGGCAGGTTTTGCGTTAATTGTTCCGACCCTATCACGTGCATATTATTATCAAGAGAAACCACGATGGCGCCATTCTGTGTATGCGTGTAACTGCCTGACCATCGGTTCCACAGCACACCTAAAGTCGTATCTGTTCCACTTTCAGCTAATACGGCTGAGCCGTTATCAAAAACAACTGGTACCAGCCCTACACCAGCTACAAATATTTCGGTTTCAAAATGTTGAATCTCATCACCACTCTGCTGCACGCTGCCCGAAGGGTTAGCAGCATCCAGACCATCCAATGGCGTACTGATAGACTTGCTTGTATTAGTAACATATTCGAGATTCACCACCGCCACTGCCGGTGGTGTTACTGGTGGTATGACGGGGGGTATGACAGGCGGTAGCTCCGCTTCTGGATCAATATTTCCACCAACAACTCTTTGATCAAAATCATATAACTGGATATCTGGCGTAGCCACATTGTAAGCCAGCGGTGGCTGAATTATCTGCTCAGGCACATCTTCGCTACTGGCAGCAAATGCAGACTGCCCTTGTGCCAGTGCAACATCACCGGCATTCGTCGTCATTGTAATTACACCGATATTATTTTTAACGTACATGCCATCCTGCATCGGATTACCCTCGGCATCAAAACAGTCGGCCTGGCATAAACGCGCAAAAAAGCCTGTGCCGCGTATACCGATAGTGGCAACCGATGTTTTAAATTTGAAGTTTTCCTTGTAGGTACGGCCAAGTACACCCGTAACCTGACGTGCAGCGCCTCTTAACAGGCTAAAGAAGCCTTTATTCTCCTTGCTATCTCGCCCTTTTTTGAGATTGTCATTTCCATATTCTTTATTAGTTTCTGTATATTTAAATTTATCGATCTTATATTCCGACTGTGGATATATAGAGATAAAGCCACCGTCGATCAATCGTACCTGCATACGCCCTTTGCCGGTCACCAGGGTATCGCCCTCCCTGATTACGGCACCTTTTTTCATATCCCTGCGATTACCATCACTATCTATCGCGTAGTTACTTCCGTAGCCATATATAACCCTGCCGACGTTTGCAGATACTGAAGT
The DNA here is from genome assembly GCA_965367795.1 of uncultured Gammaproteobacteria bacterium. GTDB lineage: Bacteria > Pseudomonadota > Gammaproteobacteria > SZUA-229 > SZUA-229. Next base: position 1,553 of record CBDUKK010000227.1, on the reverse strand, counting down.
GGTAAAACAAATCAGCAGGGCAATGCTCACCTGTTTCAGTATATTCATATATATAATTTTTTTATTCATCATTATAAATCCTCCCGTCATCTAACCAGCAGGTTAGAACTCTTTCCGTGCAGTTATCAATGCTCTTAAACGGTCGTAACTATTGAGCTCCAGTACGGAATCATTTTTACTGTAAATGATTTCCGGACGCACGCTCCAGTTATTTGCATACAGGTAATCCGCTCCCGCAATTACGTTTACAAAGTCATCTTCACGCGTTTCTCCAAACAGAGGATTCACACCGCCATATTTACTATATTGATAGGTTAATACGCCAGACCAGAGTAACCTGGCTGACGTCTTAAAGCGTATACCAGCCCTAAAACCATAATAATCACGGCCGATAAACTCTGAACCGCTAACATCCGTTTGCTCATCTTCGCTACCGTAATAAGCCGTTATATACGTGATCGGCTGATACGTACTGGCATATACATGCAGCCAGGTACCACCTATTGATAACTGGTTCACGTCAAGCCGACCAGCTTCGGGATAACGAATACCTGCAAACTGGCCAAACAGGGTGAATTGATTTGCCGCATCGATGCTGCGCTGCCACTGGGTATTCAAACCTAGCAAGTTTCTGTTTGTACTTGCATCAACGGCGAATAACTGGCCAACCATCGCGATTCGATACTGATTCAGACCCTGTAGGAAATGCAGGCCCAGAACGCCATCAGCGATCTGAGTCGAAAAGTCACTTTCATCAAAGGCCTCATACAACCGTATATCAGCACTGCCATAGAGGTTGATATTCTGCTTTAAAGCATGGCTAAACTGGCCACCGCCCTGTAATAAACCGACGGGTGAATCAGCCTCAGGCGCCAACAAGGTCAGGGTTCCTGTCGGTAACGCTATCTGTGATGTATCGGTAGCGCTATTAACATTGCTGTCATAACCCAGGCCGGCAGAGAAATAAAATGATGATGTCGAGTAAGAGCCTAATATTCGCTCATCGATACTCGATATGTAACGCTTGATAACTTCTTTAGACTCTGCCGGCATTTCAGCTTTCTGCGCCCTTTCAAATTCCGCTTTTGCCGTTTCATTTTCACCTATCAGAAAGTAGGCCCTGGCCAGCTCTGCTCTTGCCGGCGCAAAGTCCGGAGACTGGTCTAATACACGCTCTAGTGCGAAAACGGCCTGTAGCGGGTATCCAGCATCGATCGCGACCGTTCCTAGCAGGTAGTCAAATTCAAGTGTGCCGGCATTGTCATCGGCTTGTGACTGCAGCAACTCATAAGCCTGCTGCGACTTTCCCGCGCGTTGTAACTCAGAAGCTTGTGAGATAATGGCATCTTCCGCGTAGACTGAAGTGCATATTAAACTCAGCAGCAACAGGAAAAAAGACGCGTAAAACCTCCTGTTACTCTTTATAATCATTCTCATATGACTTAACATCCCTTAAAATTACACATCTGCGCAAAAAGTGTAGCCCTTTTTGATCCTTCTAAAACTAAGTATATAGTTCAAAACTGCCAGTTATTCAATACTGCAACATTCAT
>CBDUKK010000226.1:0-3880 GCA_965367795.1 uncultured Gammaproteobacteria bacterium | reverse complement strand
CCTTATCAGAATGTGTTTTTGCTGCCGCAGATATACTGCTGGTGCCAACGATACCCACCACGCTTTCATTACGGACGTACCAGCAGATAATAGAGTTTTTTAGACAACAGGGTCTGGATCAGACGAAAGTGATGCCATTTTTCGTCATGGTCGATAGACGTAAAAAGATGCACCGTTTGATCGTGCAGCATCCACCTTCATTCATGTCATCTGTGATAAAAAGTGATATACCGTATGCCAGTGAAGTTGAACGTATGGGCGTGCACCGCGCGCCGTTGACTATATTCGCTGCCCGCAGCAGGGCAGCACGGTGTTACACGTCGATGTGGGATGAACTACGAGCGTATATATACGCCATGACGTAATAATAGGGTGCAGACACCCTATTGATTGTTAACAGGCAAAAAAAACCGGGCCAAAGCCCGGAATTCTAATCATTGTAATTCTTTCGTGTTTAGTTTTTTACAAAGGTATATTCATTATCCTTGCGACTTGCGGTAATACCCACTTTATCGAAAGTAATCGACTCGCCATCTGCGATATCTCTTTGCTCTCCAACAACCGCGATAAAACCGTCTCTTGTCACATCGCAATGTAATATACCGAGCTTACCGTTATGAGGCGGGGTTAAGGTAATCGTATTGTCTACTGATGTCATGTTTTTATCCTTCTATTTAGTTATGATTTAAAAAACAAGTCACCATCACAGAGGCTTGTCCCGTTTATCTGCAGCAGCTAAAGTAGCTATCTTAAGATTCGGTAGAGACAGCATACAGGCTTTATTCGCTTAATGACGATTTATTATTGAGCTTCATGTTATTTGAAGATGTCTGCGGTCAGGCTAAAAACTGATAGCAGGGGGCATTATTATTGCTTGTAACGGGCGGCTTTAACAAATTAAAGGGATCAACAAATGCCTAAAGCAATCATTGTCTGTGGAACGCCAGGTTCCGGGAAAACAACACATGCCAGGCAGCTGGCCGCTACCAGTGGTGCGACCCTGCTGGATATCGATACCGTCACCGAACGACTGGTCAAGGTCGGCCTGGCAGCAGCAGGCCACAGTCCGGATGATCGGGACTCTGATTATTTCAAGCATACCTATCGCGAGCCCATCTACCAGGCGCTGTTTGATATTGCGCGTGACAACCTGGCTTTTCATGACGTGGTGATAACCGGGCCATTTAGCAGAGAGATTCAGGATACGGACTGGCCGGCGAAGCTATCTGTCGAACTGGGCTGCCAGGTAGAAGTGCATTACGTTCGATGCCCGCCGAAGATCCGCCGACACAGGCTTAGCGTCCGCGGCGATGACCGTGATCGGGCAAAACTGCAGGACTGGGATCGCTATATCAAATACTATGGTGATGAGCAGCCGCCTGTGTTTGAGCATGTGCTCGTTGACAGCGCGCCTGCCAGCTGAAAGATAAGGGCCAAATGATATAGGCAGTTACGGGAGATGGGTGGGGGTACCCCGGCTTAATCTCTGCTGAAGCGAATATAGCAAGATCAGAAAAATATCTTTTTTTATCCATTCCTTTTCGGCTGACGCTTGTCGCCAGGCGGATTACAGGTAGACTAGCGGTGTTTTGTTACTATGCGGGTGTAGTTCAATGGTAGAACTGCAGCTTCCCAAGCTGCTAACGTGGGTTCGATTCCCATCACCCGCTCCATCCGATCAAGTGCATAGCGAATAAACTGCTACGCAGAAACTCATGAAGTCAGGCTTCCCCCGCATACTTTGCGTCTGCGGCCGCGAGAAAAACATGAGTTGCGTATCGAGTCCTCGCAACTGAAGATAACGCCTGCAGCATCTGTTCGCTGGTTTCGCGATGTCGAAGATAATTCTGTTGATAGAAAATATTATTATTGCTGTTGTGCAGCCTCAACAGCGGCTGCCTGTTCTTCACCACTCTGGTAGTGTGGCACGCGGATGATCAGGCGTTTGGCTCTCTGCCAAAAGCTGTTGCTGCCTTTAACTTCTTCTTCCCAGTAACGGTCTGATAACGCAAGGTTGTTGTCCATATCCAGCAGAAAGGCCTGCTTGGAAACCTGGCCGCCGAATATATACAGCTTGTCGTCTTGTACGATGAAATCTTCAGCGTTGCCGCCCCAGGGGATGCCGAAAACGATGCCGTTGGCACAATAACCACCGTATTGGGGCAGGTAGGCCGTCGGCCTGGCATCAAAAAGGGCCTTGTTCTTGGCGGACGAGAAATAGAAGTCGACCCCCTGATACTCACTGCGATATTCGGCTGAGCCCTGAATGTGCTGGTTGTCGGTGAAATAGGCAACTACGTCTGCACCGAACAGCATCAGGTGGTCGTCAGATTCGTTGGCGATGCCGTTGATGGGCGATAAACTGCCTCCCGGATTCTGTGCCGTCATGGCGCCGCAGCCTGACAGTACGCCGACGATTGTTAACAATGTCCCTGCACGGAATACCCTGGTCCATAATGACATGACTGCTCTCCTCTGATTATTGTGTGGTTTATTTATACGCATTCTCGGTCGCTGCATCGGACGGCCAGGAATGGCTTACGTCGCAGAGGCCGCGAAGACTTGCGATATCCTCGACATACGGCGCCGGCCAGCCGAGCAGCGAGCTGGCATGTTCGCAGCGTCGCCTGAGGTCATCCTGATCATCGCCGCCCAGGTGTATGATGCCATAGCGATAACTGCCCAGCCATTTGAAATCTCGCTGGATTTGTCCGGGTAGTTTGGGGAACTGGAATAATAGACCGTCCGGGAAGTTCTTGTTGAAGCGATTTGATCCGGAAGGTGTCGGCCTGGGTGTAGCCGCTTCTCGATCGAAACTCCGGTACACGAAACTGGAAGCGCAGTTCGCAGTGGGCTCCTGTCTTTTGATCATCGCCGGATCGATGCCGTGGCTAAGTGCCAGGGCCATGGCGTGCAGGTTCAGCCCGTCCACGCGTGCATACAGGTCGGAGAACTGGGAAGCCAGTCTCGGGTTGAATTCGATGACCTTGATCTGACCGCTGAGCTCGTCCTGTATGAATTCCATGTTAAAGAAACCGTGGCTGAACCCGATCGCCTGCATGAAGCGTGTCGCAACCTCTTCGGCCTGCTTTCGCGCAGCTTCAGGCAGATGACCGGGATAGTCGAATCGCATGAAGGCATCCGTGCCCGGGTACATGATGGCGTCGACCACACCCAGGCAGTGAAGACGACCCTCGAAGAAATACCCATCCAGGCAGTACTGCCGGCCATGCTGAGGCGCCTCGATCATCAGGCTATGTGCTGACCCTGCTGCTGGCAGACGCCGCTGCATGATCTTCTCGAACGGTTCGACGAGGTGACGGATCACCCACAGCTCCCAGTGGCCAAAGCGTGTGTGCTCGACGAGTTCCTGGTGACTGTGCACGCGTCTGGAGAGGACTGAAAAGGCCGCCTTTACCGGTTTGACGAAGGTGGGATAGGTGAGGCCATCAGGGATGCCTCCGCCATACTCTGTCTCCAGCCGGGAGAAGGGTACATTTGCTTCGGGGGCGACGCTCTGCAAAACTTCACGTGCATACAACTTGTGCTGACAGGCCAGGACAGCCTCTACCGGCGTGCCCGGCCATCGCATCCTCTCGGCCAGCAAGGCAGCACACAGTGCGCCAAACTGTTCATGGTTACTGACCACGCCGCTGGCGCCATACATCCTGGCTTTCACCGCAGCCAGGTTGCAAAAGCGATCCATGTCAAACCAGGCCAGGCGCGCGTTGCTCGGAAAACTGAAAAGATCGAAACCTGCATTTACGTGTGGCCACTGCCTGCCGAGTTTTTCAAACTCGATGGCATCCCAGTCGTAACTGAACAAGGTCAGGGTCTTTCTCGTTTTGTCAGAATTTGATTTGCTAGACATCCGCATGTG
>CBDUKK010000225.1:0-3897 GCA_965367795.1 uncultured Gammaproteobacteria bacterium | reverse complement strand
AGCCTGCAGGTCCTGACTGCGTCATCGACCGTGTAGCAGCCCGCGGTATTGGGCAGCAGGGTGTATCTATCGAGCGGTAAAATATCCAGTAGATTAGGTTCGTCTGGATTTTGCCCGATATTGCTCCGGCGGATCGCGATGGTGATGATCTCTGCACCGCTGGCTTCCAGTGCGCGCTGGGTCTCGTCATTGTCTTTGTATTTGCCGGTACCAACCAGTAAGCGTGATGTATAGGTTTTGCCGGCGATCTGCAGTGGTTTGTTCGAAGGAGTATCAGGCATGGTGTTTAAGTTTCTTTATTTAAAGATTGATTGTTAAATCAGCAATGAGCATGAACGGGCGTTATTTTACTCGATTTTGTCAGTCAGGGATGTACTACTTGTTGGTTAATCAGCCAAGTTTTACTGGCCACCGCCGATGGCCTGTACGATTTCCACATTATCTTTTTCGTTGAGTATGTGATCTGTAAAGTTGCTTCGCGGGATGATCTGCTGGTTGATCTCAACGGCAAGCCTTTTCTCGGTTAAGCCCAATTCTTCAAGAAGTCGAGATACGCTGATATTGCTGTCGACCTGTCTGTCGCTACCATTTAAAACGATTGTAATCATTGAAATCTTTCTCGAAAGCTGTTCTTTTTATGTCATTTAGGCATACAAAGCTGAAAATAAAAAATATTGTGCTATAAATTTATCAAATCAATTTATTAGTTTAAAGCACGTGGTTTGTCGCCATCATTCTAATATATGCCAGGTAACAGCGTGTAGAAATAATGTGGAATAAATTTATGTTCAAGCGGTTTTATGTTTTTTTATTATGTTTCCTGAGCTTTAATGTGTTTGCAGTGGGTGATAACCCTTTCGCTAAAAATGATGTCCTTTCAGTCGGTAAAGATGTCGCCTGGAATATCGACAAGCAGGCAGTTCTGGCTACAAAAACAGCAGAGAATAAAGGCACCTATTATCATCTGAGATTTGATAATAAGCAGCTAAGGTTGTCTATTACCAGTGATGCTGCTGGTGCCAAACCAAAAAGTTTCAATCAGCTCGAAGTCAAAGACGTAAGCATCGATGGCAAGCAATCCTCGTTATTTAAATGGTGCCTGGCTAACCAGGAGCGCCATAAGCGCTTCCTGCAACAGGGGCTGCAGGTTAAAAAAGGCATCTGTGCCATCGACGGCACCGCTGGCTCGTTTATCATCAAACTAAATAAAGACACACTGGTCGCTTTGCAAAAGGGCGCAAGATTGACGATCATGCTAAAACCATTTCGCACGCCGCTTGAGTTGAATTATGATATCAGTGATTTTAATGATATGTACCTGGCATTGAATGCCAGGCCTGCACCTGTTGCGCCTGTTGCAGTTGCTGCTCCAGTAGTGAAGGCCCCGGCAGCGGTGAAACCGAAGAAGAAATGCTGGGCAGGCGCACCACCTGAATATAAAAACATTAAATCAGTCGGATATGACTGTGATGATGCATCGTCCAAGATAAAAGCCGAGACCCAGGTGGCAAAACTGGTTAACCAGGAAAAAGAAAAGCAGCGTAAACTTGCAGCTGAAAAAGAAAAACAACGTAAGCTTGCTGAAGAGCAAAAGCAGAAAGAGCTGGCTGCAAAGTTGAAAGAAGAGGAAAGGCTGGCGGCTGAAGCGGCTGCCATTGCTGCCAGTCAGGCCAAACAGGCCCAGATCGACAGCGAGATCACGCAGAAGATGCTCGGGGTCTGTGAAAAATACTGGAATAAAGGCGAACACCGCTGTTATTGTCAGAAATATATCGATTATGCACCGGCAAGTATTCAGGCGAGTTCAACGTGTAATTGATGCCGTGATGAATTAGGTTTAACCTGCAAGGTTAATTCTGTAATATAAAGCAACGTCCTTACGTTGCTTTTTTTATGTCATGAAAAAAATTATAAAACCAGGCTTTTTCTTTGTTCTCGCTTACTCGCTGTTAGCGGGAGTCACATTCGCCGCTGACGTCGAGCTGTCAGATGAAGAAGATCCGTCAGAGTCAGCAGCAGAAGAAAAGGCGATAGCACCGACACTAAAAGAACTGCCTCCTGCACCGACAATAAAAGATCTTGCTGAGAGGCTGAAGGTTGACGACGCAACGCTAAAGAAACTTATCGAGGCACCGGTCTCGGGTCCCTATGATGAGTACAACCGGTCTACGCCGCGTTCCAGCCTGTTAGCGTTAGCGCTCGCCATCAGAGAAGATGATTATGAGCGTGCGGTTAACTATCTCGATCTAAGAAATCTACCCTTCTCTCTCGAAGACGAAGAAGAGAAAAACGGTCACGACCTGGTGAGAAAGCTGGCCATCGTGGCGAAACGGGCGATGAACATCGATATTGAGGATTTGAGTGAGGATCCCCTGGGGCATAAGGATGATAATCTTCCGAGTTATCGTGATCGTGTTACCACGTTGAAAACGAAAGAAGGCCCGGTTGATATCCTGATGCAGCGAGTACCTCGCGGTGATGGTGTCTTCGTCTGGAAGATCTCAAATGCAACCGTCGCTATGATTCCGGCGCTAGATGCCGAATTTGGCTATGGCGTGATCGGTAACCAGTTGTCACAGATATTTCCGCATCATATTGTATTCGGTTTCGAAGTCTGGCAGATCGTGATGCTGCTTTGCCTGTTTATCATCGGTTATGCCATTGCTTTCGTCATCACCTTTGTTATCGTGAAAATTCTTCAGCTCAATCAACGATTTAATAAGGAGAGGTTGCAAAAATTTGTCGTTGGCCCGTTGCGTTTGCTGATCATGGTTTTATTTTTCCGCGCGACGTTTGACATGATTGCGCCCACATTGGTTGCACGTGCCTTATTCGAAGCAAAAACGTTACTAATAATCGCTATTGTATGGGTAATGCTGGGTGTTGTTGATCTGATTATTGCCCGGTTTGCAGACCGTATGATGAAAAATGGCCAGCAAGATGCCGTCGTATTATTAAGGCCTGCTGCAACCGGTATAAAACTTATCATCATCATGATTGCTATCGTTACCTGGATGGATAATCTAGGATACGAAGTGACGACGATACTCGCGGGTCTGGGTGTCGGTGGTGTCGCGGTTGCCCTGGCGGCGCAGAAATCTCTGGAGAACCTTATCGGCTCTATCACTATTTATACTTCTCAGCCGATTCATGTTGGTGACTTCTGTAAATTTGGAGAAACGCTAGGGACCGTCGAAGAGATCGGTTTGCGTGCGACCCAGCTGCGCACCCTGGGACGCACGGTAGTACATGTTCCAAATGCACTAGTTGCTTCCGGGGCGATAGAAAATTTGACCCAGCGAGACAAGATCCTGTATCGCACACGTCTGCGGCTCTCTTATGACGATACGCCTGAACAGGTCAGGCAGGTTCTAACAAAGATCCGCGAGTTGATCGACCAGCATGAATTTATCGATGAAGAGAATTCAAGAGTCCGCTTTTTGGAATTTGGCGAGTATGCGCAGGAACTGGAACTATTTGTTTATATCAAAACAATGGATTTTGCCGAATATCTTGAACAGGTTGAAGATGTCAATTTAAGGATAGCTGATGTTATTGAATCTGCTGGCGCCCATTTGACGGTACCGGTGAAAAATATACATTTAAATCAACCCTCAGAATCACCCACTACATAATTAAGAAAACCGAAACAGATGCCAGATTGTATTATTGTCGGCGGCGGCGCCATAGGGTTATTGACCGCACGCCAGTTATTCTTAGCAGGAGTCGATGTCCTGCTCCTGGAGAAAGGTGCGCTCGGTGGTGAGTCATCCTGGGCCGGTGGCGGCATCGTCTCACCGCTCTACCCGTGGCGCTATGATGATGCCGTCAATGTACTGGCCGAGCGCAGTAAAAAGATCTATCCCGAACTGACAAAAACCTTGCTCGAAGAGACAG
>CBDUKK010000224.1:0-3900 GCA_965367795.1 uncultured Gammaproteobacteria bacterium | reverse complement strand
TTATGCCAGGCAAACCCGGCGGTCAGGATGATCTTCGCCCATGCCGGCGGCAACCTGCGGCCCAGTCACATAGAAAAGGTCCTCGTCAGTTGTGAGAATGTCTGGATAGACTTCGCGGCACGGGACCCGTGGCGATATGACGGTATCAGTAAAGAAGATCACACCCTGCTGCCTGAATGGAAACAACTGGTGTTGAAATACCCGGATCGATTTATCACCGGTACAGATCCCGTGTGGAAAGTGACACGCTGGTCTACATGGGATACTGATGATGAGGGCTGGACACACTACCAGCAATTATATGATTATCACTGGGCCTGGCTCAACGACCTGCCCGCTGCTGTCAGAAAGAAGATAGCCTGGCAGAATACGCAGACCCTGCTCAAGCGGTAGTCTGGCAACAAGAGTATTCAGGCACGACCTTCACGCAGGGTCTTCACCGGCGGTGTCGTCAATACGCTCCTGGTCCCCAGTATACCGGCGATCACTACGATCAGGATGCCACTGATCAAGCCGGTCAATGCGACGCTGATGTCGAACTGGTAATCAAACCTGAATATGAATTCGGCGAGCAGCCAGGCTAGCGAAGTGGCTGCCAGGCCGGCGAGCAGACCGGATATCGCGCCAAGCATGGTGAATTCCGCGAACAGGCCTAACATCAAAACTTTCTTACTGGCACCGAGCGTACGCAATACGGCGCTCTCAAAACGCCTCTCATCCTGGTTCGACTGTATCGCTGCATAGAGTACGGCAAGTCCTGCCAGTATGGTGAAAAGGAATATGAACTCGACTGCCAGTGAAACACGTTCGATAATCCCGCGTACCCGTTGCATGATAGTCTCGATATCGATCAGTGTAATGTTAGTGAATTCACGTACCAGCTTATCCAGCTGTTGACGTTGCTCTTTATCGAGATAAACACTGGTGATCCAGTTCGCCGGTTGCTGTTCCAGTACTCCCGGGGGTACCACGGTGAAAAAATTCACGTTGAAGCTATCCCAGTCGACACTGCGCAGGTTACTTATGGTGAAGTCCATCAGACTGCCATTGATATCGAAACTGACGACATCATTCAGCTGCAGCTTCAATGTCTGTGCCAGCTGCGTTTCAAATGACATCAATGGTTTGCCATAGTCCTGCTGTTGCCACCACTTTCCCGTTACCACCTCATTGTCAGGCTGCATCTCCCGGGCCCATGACAGGTTAAATTCTCTGGTGACAAAACGTTTTGCACGTTCACTCTCGTAATCCGAGGTGCTGACCTTGCTGCCGTTGATCTCGACGAGGCGTGCACGTACCATGGGATACATCCTTGTCTTATTCACCCCCATCTCGTCAAAGTACGCCGTTATTTTTGCTACCTGGTCAGACTGCACATTGATGACGAAATAATTTGGCGCATCATTCGGCAGACTGCTCTGCCAGTTATCCAGCAGATCGGAACGTACTGTCGACAATAGCAGCAGCACCATGATGCCCAGGCCAAATGCCACGATCTGAATCACGCTACTGCCGGGGCGTCGTGAGATATTAGCCAGCCCGAAGCGCCAGGCCACACCGACACGTGCGCGCAGGCGATTTAACAGCAGGATCAGCAGGTAGGCCGCGATGGCCAGCACTGCCAGTGTGGCGATGATGCCGCCGATGACGATGCTCACCAGCTGCAGGTCACCGATCTGCCAGTATAATAGCAACGACATACATAACAGCACTGCGAGGTAGACCGTCCAGACGCTCGGTGGACGTGATGGCACGTCCTTACGCAGTACGTGTAACGGCGGCACCCTGCGCAGCGACAGCAGTGGCGGCAGTGCAAAGCCGATCAGCATGACGATGCCGGTAGCATAACCCAGCACCAGGGATTTCAATGAAGGCGGCGGCAACTGCCTCAGTACCAGCTGATCGAGCAGATCGGTGATCACCAGCTGAGTCAGCATTCCCAGTAAACAACCCACCGTACTGGCGATTAACGACAGCCATAACATCTCCATGGTAAAAAGCCTGATGATCGTATCCTGGGACGCACCCAGGCAGCGCATCATAGCGCTGGTATTGAGATGCCGGCTGCTGAAACGATTGGCCACAGTCGCTACTGCCACACCGGCGAGCAATACGCTGATCAGCGCTGCCAGGCCAAGGAACTGCTGCGCACTTCGCAATGCTGTATTGAGCTCCGGGCGCCCTTCTTCGACACTGAGCACCTGCTCACCCGCTCTCAGGCGTTTTTTTACCACATCGCGATAGCTGTCAATACTATCGCTGTCGCCGGCGATCAATACCCGGTAATTGACCAAAGCACCGGTACTGATCAGGCCGGTATCAGCGAGATCGGTACTATTCATCATCACGCGAGGTGCAACGCTGAACAGGTCACCGGCACGGTCGGGCTCATAGCGGATTAACTTGCGTATAGTAAAAGTCGAGGTACCGAGATCGACACTGTCGCCAATCTCCAGCTGAAGTAACTGTAATAGACGGGGCTCGACCCAGAGCTCGCCCGGTGCAGGTATACCCGTGGTCGCTTCATCATCGCCAAAAGCCGTGTCACTGATTCGAAGCACACCGCGTAACGGGTAACCGTCACTCACCGCCTTGACTTCAGCAAGTTGCAGGCGCTCGCTGGCAATGACCACGCTGCGAAATTGCTGAGTCGTGGTCACCTGGAAATCATTTGAGCGCGCCTCAGTGAGGTAATCATTGATATCAGAGCGCCCCGAAGTTAACACCAGGTCACCCGCGATCAGTTCGGCTGACTGCATCTGCAGACCACGTTCTATACGGTCGGTAAAAAATCCGACCGCCGTAATACTGGTCACGGCGATGATAAGCCCGATGGCCAGTATCGTAAGCTCGCCACCACGCCAGTCACGCCATAACATGCGCCATGATGTATACCAGTAAAAACTGAACCCCTGTTGTTGTTTTGATCCAGACACTGAACTAATCCATCTCGTTATCTAACATGCTGCCGGCCTCAAGCCGAATGCGCTGGCGACAAAGTTTCGACAGTTCGATGTCATGTGTCGCCATGATCAGTGTCGTGCCATGTTCTGAATTAAGTTCGAACAGCAACTCGATGATGCGTTTACCGGTCTCACTATCGAGGTTTCCCGTTGGCTCATCTGCAAACAGGCAGCGTGGCCGGGTCGAAAAAGCACGGGCGATAGCACAGCGTTGTTGTTCACCGCCGGATAACTGATTCGGATAATGATGCAGACGCTCCTGCAGTCCGACACGGCTCAGCAGCTCTTGTGCTGTCTTACGAGGGTGCGGAGCCTGTGCCAGTTCCAGCGGCAGCATCACGTTTTCCAGTGCGGTAAGACCAAACAACAGCTGGAAATTCTGGAATACAAATCCGACCAGTTCTGCCCTGAGTGATGCACGGCCGTCTTCATCGAAGTCATTGAGGTTGTTATCATCGAGGTAGACGGCACCCTGTGTCGGCGTATCCAGTCCAGCCAGCAATCCCAGTAGTGTGGTTTTACCTGAACCGGAAGCACCAAGTATCGCAACCGAGGTACCCGCTTCGATCTTAAAATTGATATCATGTAACAGTGTCAGCATCCCGTCACGGGTTGTTACCTGTTTGCCTAACTGACGGGCCTCAACAAAAGACCTGGAAACATCATTCGTCATGATAAAAAACTACTCCGATTACCTGTTTTCAAAACTTACTCCCATATTACTCCTGTTAATGACAGGCACAGTCGTAATAGGTTCATGCCTGATGCTATACCCTACTGCAGTTGCTGCTGCTAAAACACCGGCAACCATTCTGGTTTTAGGTGACAGCCTCAGTGGCTCCTATGGCATCAATGCCGATGAAGGCTGGGTAGCCCTGTTACAGCAGCAGGTAACCAGGCATGGTTTTAATTACAGGGTGATCAATGCCAGCGTCAG
>CBDUKK010000223.1:0-3961 GCA_965367795.1 uncultured Gammaproteobacteria bacterium | reverse complement strand
AGGTACTATTCCAGCGCTGGGAAAGCGATGTCTACTCCGTGTTCGATGACATCCGGGAAGCCGAAGAGTAAAGCAAAGTTACAAGTTACATGTTTTACTATAGATGTTTGTATGGGGCATGTTGTTGCTTCGGGTGGAGCGAAGCAGGATATCTGTAGTGGCTGCCAGATAACTTGATATATAACTGTCTACTTATAACCTGTTACTCACCCTCTTTAACTTTATCCTGCATGGCCGTTAGGTATTCGTCCATCTCTGCCTGGTCTTTGAAAACGTTCATGCCATCTAATGCTTTGATGATCTCGAATACCTTCTTGATCTGAGGCTGCAGGTTGACCATCAGGAACTTGCCACCATTGCCATCCATCATTTTCTTTGCTTTGAAGATGACCCTCAATCCAGCACTGCTGAGGAAGTCGAGGCCTTTGAAGTCAATGATCGTCGCATTGACTGAATCGTTTATTTCATCATCGATAGATTGCTGTAACTCCGGTGCGGTATTGCTGTCCAGGCTGCCAGCGATGGATATGCGTTTGCTATTGTTAGCTTCGGGTATGATGACGATATCTAATGACATGGTTTTGCTCCAGAATTTTTATTCGTTATTTTGCTTAGTATAGTGTTTTGTCACGGTAAATACATTACTTTGCCCGACCCTGTGGTATTGCTGGCGATCAGTGAGTGACCTGATGATATGGATCCCCATGCCTCCCTCGCAGTGATCAGCTGTTTCGATGTTATCGGCTGCATGATTCAGCGGATTAAATGCGATACCAGTATCGGTAAATGTGATGCTGATCTCGCCTGCCGTATTACTTAACTCAACGCTGATCGTCTGGCCGCCATGCTTGTCAAAAGCATAACTGGCGATATTGACAAAAGTCTCCTCGAGCACCAGTCGAAGATCATTGTATGTATCTCCCGGTATTTTGTATGTTTTGACGTAGTCACTTAGAAAGTCTGCCAGCTTGCTGGAGTCTGCTAGTTCGTTGCTAAGAGTGATGCTCCGGGTGTTTTGCATTTGCCTGTCCATCGCTATCACTGGTAACGAATGATGAGTATCGTGATGTCATCGAACTGCTCGACCTTATCGGCGAAGTTATCGACACTGTCTATGATCTTGTTGCCGGTCTCTTCACTATTACTGGTATCGATATTTGTGATCAGCTCGATCAGCTTCTCATCAGAGTACTGATTGCTGTCGATATCATGTGCCTCGGATATGCCGTCGGTGTACATTATCATGGATGTGTGATGATCCAGCTGGAACTCGACATCCGGATACTCTACAGCATCCATCAGGCCGAGGGCGGTAGCCCCTTTGATCTCATGCTGCCGAGTGTTTTTCGAATCCTTGATGAACGGGTCCATGTGCCCTGCGTTACTCATGACGACCGAGCCGGTTTTTAAATCGATGGTACCGCAGAGTGCGGTGACAAACATGCAGGCATCATTGTTCTCCGCGAGTATGTCATTCATCATACTAAACGTCTGGCCCGGTGACAGCTTGTCGCGCAGGGCGCGAGTGTAAAGTGTCACGGTCTTGGCCATGAATAGAGCAGCAGGGACGCCCTTGTCAGAAACGTCACCAAGGATGAAGTGCAGCATCTGGTCTGACTGCTGAAAATAGTACAGGTCGCCGCCGACCGTACGTGCAGGCCTCAGCAAGGCGTATAGCTGGAACACATCATTATTGATAAATGCGTTGCCCTGTCCAGGTATCATCGACATCTGGATGTCTTTGGCGATCTCTATCTCGCTCTCCAGTTTCTGCTGTTTTGCAGTGGCGGTCTGAACTTCTTTTATATAGCTCTTTAATGCAGAACGCATGCTGCTGAAATCATCTGTTAATGCACCGATCTCATCCTGTCTTACAGCTTCGGGTAATTTGATATCGAGGTTACCCGCACCGATGTCCTTTGTCGCAAGTGCAAGGTTGGCTAAAGGGTTGGTTAAACGACGCGTGACAGTCATTATCACCAGGAACAGGATAACGATGCCGGTTACAGCGATGTAGGAGATGTTCCTGGTCAGTATGTTGATATCAGAAACGTAATCCTGTTCAGGTGATACCACGATTACTTTCCAGCCGGTGTTTGCCAGTGATTCTATGGCAACCCTGCAGTCACCATCCTGGTAAGGGCAGGGCACTTTTAGAGAGACTGAAGCCGAAGAACTTTTGCTATCAAGGTATTTCTGCCAGTCCCCAGGTTTGATCTTGTCACTGACGACATCGGCAAGGTTTTTCATGTTCAATGATCGGTCAGGGTGAGCGATGACGGTATCGTTCCTGGAGATGATGTAGCCGTATCCTGATTTTCCGACCTTTATCTCATCAGCAACCTTGTTCAACCATGTGAGCTTAATATCGGCAGTAGCGATGCCTGAAAATTCCCTGGTGCCTGGAAAGTAAATCGGTTTTGAATAGGTGATCATCTGCACGTTGCCGCCACCCTCATCGAAATAAGGGTCGGACCATATGGGTGCGTTTGTTTTTTTTGGCTCGCTATACCAGGACTGGTTCCTGTAGTCGTAATCCTCGGTTGCCAGGTTCTCATAGATGAGCTCGTCGCCTTTCTTATAGTAATAAGGTGAAAAGTCACCCAGGGTATCGATAAGTGAGTGTGGTTCTAAAGCCACAGTCATGCCGAATGTCCTGGTGTTGATCGGCAACAGTGCTCGAATGGCTTTATGTATTTCAGCTTCTGAGGTGCCTGCGATCGCGACAACCGATGCCAGTGAGTTAGCATTAGTTTCAGCGCGGTCAAATACCGATTCGATCTTTTTTACCGTAGACGATGTTGCCGCACTGGCGAGCTTCTCTACATAGTCATCAAGCAGTGCGCGGGACAGGAAATAATTTGTGGCAATCACGGCAATGAAAATGACTATGCCAAGTGACACGATCCACAGGCTTAGACGACTGGCAAGACTTTGGCGGGTACCTGTTTTCATCGGTGAAATTTATTTTCCTGGTCCGTTGTAAGTAATTAAAACATATATTCGATATTTAATTTTAGTCCTATATTACGTGTTTCGCTCCTCGGTTCGGTGACGAAGATGATAGATGTGCCATTTTCCAGTTGCCTGGTATTGCTGCGGCCAAAGTTCCATCCCTCAATAAAGAAACCGAGGCCAAGATTGAAGTCGCTCTTATACTGGTGCAGCCAGCTGAGGTTCAGGCGAGCGCCAGCGCCATCCCCCAGGTCAAGCGTGGTGGTGCCCAGATCGACCCTGGACAGGTCGACAAAAACCGTTGCATTTCTTATTAATAGATAGCTTGCTTGCAGCTTTATCCTGTCTTTTTTAGTGATGACAAAATCAGTATTAAGGCCGAGGGCGTATTCATACCATTCGTATGTTTCATCGATACCGCTTATATTGTTTTTGTCTTTAATATCCCTTTTCCATTGATGGGTCTGGGCACCGACAAATAGACGTATATCTTTGTAGATTAACCTGTCTAGTTGAGCGCCGACTCGGAAAAGAGTGGCATCGCTATCAGTCGTATGGGGCACGCCCTGTTGAGTTTGTCCGTCGTAATCCACGGTGCCCTGATAATAGGATGAGTTGATAACAACTGACCAGTCAGGTGTTATAGCGTAGCTCAGATCTGCTTCCAGGCCGGGTAGCGATCCAGTCTCTGTATTCAGTACCTGGTCAGTAGTGCTGAATTCGGTGTAGTCAAAATGGAGTAACGACGGTGAGAAAACGAATTTGATATCAGCGAGAGCGTTTGCTGTGCTGCACAAGAGGATTGCTGTAACTGTGAACGCCTTCTTCATATAAAAACAACGGGGCACTTGCCCCGTTGTTTACGATGTATCATATCGATAACAGTTATATACAGGAGGCTGTGCTATTGACGACTGCTCCATTGGCTAGAATAGTCATCGTCGCGTTATCACCATTAAAGATACCTTCTGCAGTAGTGCCATTGCCGCCATTCACAAGCAGGTGG
>CBDUKK010000222.1:0-3979 GCA_965367795.1 uncultured Gammaproteobacteria bacterium | reverse complement strand
ATGGCATCCGTTTCTCACCGCATTTTTATACCTCTAAACAGGTGATGGATAAGGCGTTAAAAATACTGTCCGAGTTTTGTTGAGCGGTCAACATGATTACCATGGTTTTGAGCCGGTGCTTTTTAACGTGAACGGAAAAGCTGGCATTCGGTCTCAATTAGTATGAGCAACTGTATTTTGGACTAGACTAACAGATAGAAGCTTGCAGTTAACTGGTGGAATGATGCTGACTGCCTGTCGATGATGACATCGTTATCACATGTAATTTTTCGATCGTTCGAATGATTTTTAAGATGCAACGATAACTTCGTAATGGAGATCTATGTTTCGTTTTGCAAGATTTAAAAATTTTCTGTGGGACAAATGGGTACATTGGCTTATCTATGAGCCCCCGAATTATAAAACGCCATTGACCAGTTTTGAGCGTTTACGCTATGAACTGCGCCCCGGTGACGTGCTGCTCGTCGAAGGCCGTTCCAACGTCGCAGAGATCATCAAGTCTATAACCCAGAGCATGTGGACTCACTCATTTTTCTACATCGGCCGATTACACGATATCGATGATCCCATGCTTCGCGATCATATCCAGAAGTACCGCCATTGCATGCCAGAGGAACAGCTCATCATCGAAGCCATACTGGGTAAAGGCATCATCGTTACCTCGATAGAAGATTATGAAGGCGAACATCTACGTATCTGCCGCCCCCGTGGTATCACGCGTGCCGATTCTCAGAAGGTGATCAAGTATGCGATCAATGATTTAGGCAAGGATTACAATGTCCGCCAGATAATGGACCTGGCACGTTTCATGTTTCCTTACTGGTTCCTACCGAGACGCTGGCGCTCTTCACTGTTCGAGCACAATGCAGGCCGGCCGACAAAAACCGTGTGTTCGACGATGATGGCAGAAGCGTTTGCCAAAGTGCGAGTCCCCATCATCCAGGTGTTACATCAGGATGAAACGGGTAATCTAAAACTGATACGCGGTAATTCACAGTTGATGACACCGCGCGACTTCGACCACTCACCCTACTTTGATGTCATCAAATACCCCATCCTGGATTTCGACGAACTGGGGATCTATCGAAAACTTCCCTGGGATCAGACCAGCGTGCATTGCGACGATATCGGTGACTGTTTCTATTCTCACCCTGAAGAGATTGAAAACCTCATCCCGATCAAGTCGGCTGACACTATCCATTATCAGCATACAGATACTGCTTCGGATGGAGCAGACAAGGACGAACCAGCTGACAGAAAAAAGCTGAAGCACTAGCCGTAAACACGATCAGAAAATCTGTTACAGCCGTTAGACAGGTCGCACATAATTGACAGGTTCCACTGCCTGCCAATATAAGCATTTCATTATTTTAGCTAACACGTGTATCTATTTTATTTACATAATTCTTTATCAAAACCTGTACAAATGTTTTTTTCAGCGTACACTCGTACACCTAATTGGGTTACTGATGTGTGATCAATTCATATTGAAGCACACAATCCAGTCTCTTAGATCACACTAACCAGTGGTCACATAAGCGCCTGGTATGAACCAGTTTCCCGATTAAGCGTCTATAGTTGAAATTGTTCTATTAATCTAGCGGGTAAAGCGAATGATGTGGACAGGCCTTTTTATATCGATCCTCCTTGTTTCAGCCTACCTGCGCCTGCCGCTACATCTCTGGTCGCTGCTGTCAGGTTCAGGGCTCGTTGCTTATAGCGTTTTCTCTGATGCCACGACCACACAACTGTTCCTCGCATGGATCGTGTATGCGGCGATCATCGTTCCACTCAACCTGAAATCACTGCGACGTAATCTTTTCAGCCGCGGCATCTATTCGGTGATGAAGAAAGTCATGCCGACGATCTCGCAGACCGAACAGGAAGCGCTGGATGCTGGTGACGTGTGGTGGGAAGCAGAACTGTTCAGCGGAAAACCGGATTTTAACTTTCTGCAGGAGCTGCCCCGGCCGACACTGACTGATGAAGAGCAGGCTTTTATCGATGGCCCTGTCGAAGCGTTCTGCAAGATGCTGGATGACTGGCAGATCACACATGTCGATTATGACCTGACGCCTGAAGCCTGGCAGTTCGCAAAAGATAACGGTTTCTTCTCACTGATCATTCCGAAACAGTACGGCGGGCTGGATTATTCTGCTTACTGCCACTCACAGGTAGTGATGAAGATCGGCAGCCGTAGTGGTTCGGCCGGAGTCACCGTGATGGTACCGAACTCGCTGGGCCCGGGTAAACTGCTGATGACCTACGGCACCGAGGAACAGAAAGATTATTACCTGCCACGCCTGGCGAAAGGCATCGAGATCCCCTGCTTTGGCCTGACCGGCCCAGATGCCGGCAGTGATGCAGGTGCGATGCCTGATACGGGTGTTGTCTGCTATGGCAGCTATGAGGGCAAGGATAATGTGCTGGGTGTACGTTTAAACTTTGCCAAGCGCTATATCACGCTGGCCCCTGTCGCCACCATCCTCGGTATCGCATTCAAACTATATGACCCTGAACACCTGTTAAGTGACGATGAAGACCGCGGCATCACGCTGGCATTGATCAAACGTGAGACCGAAGGCGTCGAGATAGGAAAGCGACACTTCCCCGCTAATCACGCTTTTATGAATGGCCCGATACGCGGCAGGGACGTATTTATTCCGATGGAATCGATCATCGGCGGCATCGACTACGTCGGTAAAGGCTGGGCCATGCTGATGGAATGTCTCGGTGATGGCCGCGCCATCTCATTGCCCGCGCTCGGTACAGCAGCAGGCAAGATGGGCTGTAAATATACCGGTGCCTATTCACGCATCCGCCAGCAGTTCCATATGCCGATCGGCTATTTCGAAGGTGTCGAAGAATCGCTGACAGAGATCGCCGGCCAGGCCTATGCCATGGATGCAGCCAGGTCCCTGGTCGCTGTCGCACTGGATAGCGGCGCTGTACCATCGGTGATTTCAGCCATCGTCAAACAACAGGTTATGGAGCGTATGCGTTCTGTGATCAATCACGCCATGGATATCCATGGCGGACATGGTATCTGCATGGGACCACTGAATCATCTTGGCCGGGCCTATCAGCTGACCCCTGTCGGTATCACGGTCGAGGGTGCTAACATCCTGACCCGGACCATGATCATATTCGGACAGGGAGCAATGCGCAGCCATCCCTTCCTGCTAAAAGAAGTCAAAGCGGTACATGATGAAGACCAGCAACGCGGCCTGAAAGATTTTGATGATGCGTTTTTCTCACACATCGGTTTCATCATCAGTAATGTGGTGCGCTGTTTCTGGTTCGGTATCAGTTATGCAAAATTTGTCAAAACGCCCGGTGATCATGATACGCAACGTTACTACCAGCAACTGGTGAAGATGAGCTCTGCCTTTGCCCTGCTTGCCGATATCTGTATCGGCGTCCTCGGCGGCACATTGAAACGCCGGGAAAAACTTTCTGGCCGGCTCGCTGATGCGTTATCAAACATGTACGTGATGAGTGCTGCTTTGAAACATTATGAGAACCAGGGCAGTCACCGGGAAGACCTGGTACTGTTGAAGTGGGTATGTGAAGACTCACTGTACAATATTCAGACCGCGCTCAAGGGCATCATGAAGAACCTGCCGGTGCCTTTCGTCGGTCGCCTGTGTAATTTCATCATCTTCCCGTTCACCAAGCCTTATCACCGACCCAGCGACAGCACTGGCCACAGTGTGGCGCGAAAGATACTGTCTCCAGGTGCAACGCTGGATCGCCTTAGCGCAGGCGTTTTCCACAGTGATGAAAAAGATAATGCTACCGGTCGCATAAGCCATGCTTTAAACCTGGTACTGAAGACCGAGGAGTTACAACGCAAACTTCGCGGCGCCTACAAACAGGGGCGTATCAGTAGACGTGACCGTGATGCCTACATCGAGGCCAAAGACAAAAATATCATCACTGAAAATGAATATAACAGCCTGATCGAAGCGGATGCAGC
>CBDUKK010000221.1:0-3988 GCA_965367795.1 uncultured Gammaproteobacteria bacterium | reverse complement strand
CATATTATGTTTTTAAAATGTCATCTCCGGAAGGCATGGAGCTGGTAAAAAATCTCGAGCTGATCGACGACTTTGAATTATTTCGTGATGCCAAGAATTTTGCTAAGCAGCAGCGCGCTAAACTTGATGAGAACGATACCAGCATCATAAAAGTGATGTTTGCTGAAAACCAGCTGTCAGCGGAAGAGCAGTTGATGGCCTACCGTGAAAAACCTGTCGTCATGGAGCATGAAAAATAACGCGGTATGGAGGAGGACGAATATAAGTCAACCTACAATGAACTGGCTTCTGTCCGCTGTGTTTTCGAGAAAGCCCTGGTAAATCATCAGGCTGATCACCAGGTAACATGCCGGCTATCGCGACATTTCTGCCTGGCTGACCGAGAAGGTTATGCCTGCAGCAATGTGGAATCGTCAAAAAAGTGCACTGAAGTGCTTGAAAAGTTGAGGAAAAACTCAATATTTGTTCTCAAGCTGCATGAGATAAAGGGGCCGTTACCGCATAATATGGAAATACGTGTGCAGGTTGGCGGCCTGACAGGGCTGGCTAAACTGATGGATGCTGGTGAAGAAAAAAGCGTGCAGCAGACACTGATGACGGATGGTATCGAGCAGATCATCAGTCGTGCATTCGATAGCTATGGTACCTTGGGTGATCTGCCATACAGTGAAATTATTCAGTCGGTGGTTCAGTTTCAGGGTAGACGGCGCCGGCAACGTTAAATCAGGTTTTAATGAGGGTTAGTATGCTAAGTAACAATAAAATTGTACGTGCACATTCAACAGATGAATATGTTGACATGATCAAGCAGGCAATCGATGAGACCTTCGATCTGCGCCAGGCGATCGAATTTGATGAAGAGTTTATGGCTGAGGCACGGCCATTGGTCGAAGTTCTCGAGACAAATCTTAAAGACATCTATAACTCCATGAAAGACGGCAGTTACGAGTTTGCAACCGGTGATTTCCCCTATGTCGCTGAGATGAAAAAATACCATGAATCAATGGTGCCTTTCCGATACCTGTTAAAACGTATCAATGAAACACATAACAAAGGGCTTGAATTAACAGATGCTGAGTAAGGTGTTCAGTTACACACAGTTTGTCCATCTTTCCTGTGGATAACTTTGTGGATTAAAATTGCAGTTATTTTTTTTGTTAGTATTAGTCCAACTCTATATTAAACATTATAAAAATTATGGTTTTTATATATTCTCATATATATCAATAATATAGATGTCTTTCTTTATGTTGATTTAAACGAATATGTGGGTAACTGGTTGTTTGATTATTCGCTCACTATATCTTGTGTCTTGTGTATAACTTAGACACAAGTCACCTTATAGACTTACGTGCATCCTCTTTTGAAACCGCATCATAGGGTGTTTCCCTGATCTTATCGTGTACGTGCATGCGGTATCTGACAAAATCTTCAGCTTCGTCAAAATGCAGGAACGGGTTGCCCTGACATTGGGTCTGCCAGTTTGAAGTAGGTGACTGCGGGGCGTAATTATGTCCCGGGTGAATGATGGTCGAGGCGGGCAGGTCTGTCTTCAACTTTTTCAGTGTCTGGAACATCTCTTCTGGGTCACCGCCAGCCAGGTCACAGCGGCCACAACCAAATACGAATAATGTGTCTCCGGCGATCAGGTCGTTCCCAACCTGGTAACAGGCAGAGCCCGGTGTGTGTCCGGGTGTATGTAATACATTGATCAGGCTGTCGCCCAGCTTTATCTGGTCTGCACCATGGTGCAATACAGGTTTGCTGAGGCTGGCCCCCCAGAATTTAGCTTCAGGTTTGAGCAGGTGGACCCTGGCATCACTGTGTTCCAGTGTCTGCTGCAGGCCATTGATATGATCATGGTGGCTATGCGTGAGCAGGATATCGGTGATCTTTATATCTCTGGCATCGGCAAAATCGAGCATCTCGTCGACTTCCCAGGCAGGATCAACGATGGCGGCAGTATTGCTCGCGTGATCGTGTATCAGGTAGATGAAGTTCTCCATCGGACCGAGTTCCATGCTGTGAATGCTGACATTATTATGGCTCTGTTGCATCTTCAGGCTCCTGTTCATTAGATTGCTTCACGTGATTTCATTTTGAATAAGATTTAAAAACATGGTCTAATCAGCCATCTGTATATTAGAGTATACCTTTTGTACATAAATGAGTGTAAATAGAAGTGGAAGCCTTAACAATCGAGCATGACAAATTATTACTGTCCCGCCTGCAGTTGTTTAGAAATGTCGATCTCGATAATACGGCTTTGCTCGATCTGCTAGACCAGTGTGAGTATCGTCAGCTTGCTGCGGGTGAAATCATATTATCGACGGAAGCTGAGAATCGCTATCTTTACATCCCGCTGAAAGGCCGCCTCGCTATCCAGTTAAACTCGCATGATGATATCCCTCTGGCTACGGTTGAGCCGGGAGAATGTGTGGGTGAGATGTCTATCATCGACAGTCGCGAGCCTTCGGCTCAGGTCAGCGCGTCAGAACAAACCCAGGTGCTGGTGATCGAACAGGAGATCTTGTGGCGCATGGTCAGTGTCTCGCATGAGATAGCCAGAAACCTGCTGTACATCATGTCTGAACGGGTTCGTTACAGTAACCTGGTGATCGCTGACAGTCTTGAGATGCAGCGTAAATACCAGCGTTACGCTACTACAGACGCCCTGACTGGACTGCATAATCGAGGCTGGCTGGATAATGCTTTTGATCGTGAGATAAAACGCAGCGAGCGTGACGAGTTGCCGCTGGCTTTGATCATGATCGATGTCGATCATTTCAAAAACTATAATGATGAATATGGCCACCTGGGAGGTGACCAGGTTCTGATAACGGTTGCTAACGCTATTCGAAGCCCGTTGCGACCGAATGACCTGGTCGCGCGTTTTGGCGGAGAAGAATTTGCAGTCCTGCTGCCGGAGACCACCGTGAGTAATGCCGAGATTATTGCTGAGCGTTTACGCGATCACGTTGCTAAAGCAGATCCGGGTGTGCTGGATAAAAGGCGGCTGCCTGCTGTTACCATATCGCTCGGCATCAGCGGGCGTCAGCCTGGATACTCTCTTGATATGATGATCGCTGCTGCCGATGTAGCGATGTACCATGCCAAGCGCAATGGCAGAAATCGTGTAGAAGTGGCGGCCAACGTATCGCTCGATCATTGAGCTGCCAGCTTCATTACTCCCATTAGCACTTTAAATGATGACTGAAAACTCGATTCCCCGTCCGGTCATTGGAGTCGGTGTACTGGTCTGGCGAAACAGGCAGATCTTGCTCGGTGAGCGTGTTTCGACGAAACAGGCTAATTGCTGGCAGTTTCCTGGCGGCCACCTGGAGAACAATGAGTCGGTCGTCGAGTGTGCGCGGCGCGAAGTACTGGAAGAGACCGGTTTAAAGGTTAAAGGATTGCGGCACCTCGGCTATACCGATGACCAGTTCGATATCGCTGAGAAAAAATACATCACGCTGCTAGTTTCCTGTGAGTATGATTCAGGTGAGGCTGAAGTCCTCGAGCCTGACAAGTGTGCCCGCTGGCAGTGGTTCGACTATCAGAGTTTGCCGTCACCATTGTTCGTCCCGATAAGCAGTTTCCTGGCACAGATAACGTCAGCTTCAGAGTCGGGCGACCTGTATGCGATGCATCGTGCTTCACGTGTTCTAACGGTTGCTCCATCAGGCGGGCGTAGATAAAGTCGGATAGTCCGATATCCAGCTGTTCGCAGGCGGCGAGAAACTTGCGGGCGATGACCGCCAGGTCGTGCTGGTCACACAGCGGGATCAGTAAGGGTGTCTGTTTGTACTGGTCAGGCAGGACCTCACCGCTGTCGACGAGGTAATGATGAAAGCCCTGGTGAACCAGCGCTTGTCATAGCTTCTGTTAGTCTGTCTCGTGTGTCTTATCTCGTGCAACATCGTATAAATAATCCCTTTGTGAAAATTAATTTGAGCAAACGCCCGCTGAACTGTTGTTTTTAATGCTG
>CBDUKK010000220.1:0-4009 GCA_965367795.1 uncultured Gammaproteobacteria bacterium | reverse complement strand
ATCTTTTTGATTAGCAGAGTAAATATTTCACCCATCGCTGCACGCATCTGCGTTACGGTCAGATACCTGTCATCCTTTACATCTTCCCAATGCTGACAGGTCATGCGGTAGACATCCTTTTGCTTTTCAGATCTTAGATACATCATGGTGGCATAATTGAAAACATAACTCCTGTCCAGCATGCCAAACGCATAAGCATTACCTCGCATCGCAAGCTGCGTGCGCATCTCTATCGAGGATGATTCGACCTCATCGACCACTTTTATAATCTCAAATGTATCCGGCTCTACCGTCCGCGACTGCTCACTCATGGTATATATCTCAAACTTACAATTCGGCTTATATTTATCTACCGCATCATATGACATCAGCTCACCGTTCTGCACGTAGCTGGCTACCTGGTCACCGCTGATGGTCACCGCCTGATTGAGTGTCAAAGTAGACCCGACCGGCACACTGTAATAAAACGATGCCTCATCTTTTGTATCGTTTATGCCACAACCAGACAAGGCCATAAGTATCGAGCAAATAGCTGTTAGTCTTGATCTAGTTCGCATGTATTTCTACCGAGATTAAATTTGTATAAGTCTCTGCCATCTGTTTATATTCAGACTATCAGGAATTTCTGTCAAGACTTGGCAGCGCTAAATGCTCGACCATCAATCATGCTGACACACCTCTGGTTTGCCTTTTTTGCCGTTTCATTCTTCAGCGCCTGCTATCAATGGCTGATCAACGGTCAGGCCGAAATATTTTCAGCTCTCATCCAGTCTACTTTCGATATGGCGGGCCTGAGTGTGGAGATCGCCATCGGGCTGATCGGCGTGCTCGCTCTCTGGCTGGGTTTCTTCAAGATCGCTGAACGCGCAGGCATGGTTCAATTGTTGTCCCGCTTACTGGAACCACTGTTTTTAAAATTGATGCCCGAGGTTCCCAGGAACCACCCGTCTCATGGCAGTATAACCATGAACATCGCAGCTAATGTGCTGGGACTGGATAATGCAGCAACGCCGATGGGACTGAAAGCCATGCAGGACCTGCAGACACTAAATCCTGAAAAAGACAGCGCGACTGATGCACAGATATTGTTCCTGGTACTCAACACCTCTGCCGTTACATTATTACCCGTCACTATATTCATGTACCGTGCGCAACAGGGATCATCAGATCCGACCGCGGTTTTTCTGCCGATCTTGATGGCGACCAGTGCCTCTACCCTTACCGGTCTGTTAGCTGTCGCTTATGTACAGAAGATAAACCTGCTGGATAAGACCATCGCCCTTTATTTTGCCGGCTTTGCGATCCTGCTGGCCGCACTCGCCAGCTTCCTTGTCTCACTGCCAACAGAGCAGATGGCACAGACCTCCAGCCTGCTTGGCAACTTCATTCTATTCAGCATCATCATGCTATTTCTGGGCGCCGGCTGGTTCAAAAAGGTCGATGTCTATGATGCTTTTATCGAAGGTGCCAAACAGGGATTTGATATCGCTATCAGGCTGATCCCTTACCTGCTCGCCATGCTGGTTGCCATCGGCCTGCTGCGCAGCAGTGGTGTACTCGATGGCCTGCTCGCCATCTTCGAACATATGTTCACATGGCTCGGATTCAATAGCGACTTCGTGCAGGCATTACCCACGGCCTTTATGAAACCGCTGAGCGGCAGCGGTGCACGCGCCATGATGCTGGAGACCATGAATACGTATGGCGTGGACTCCTTCGCCGCGACGGTTTCAGCGATCATGCAGGGAAGTACCGAGACCACGTTCTATGTACTTGCCGTGTATTTCGGCAGCGTCGGTATCAAGAAAGTACGCCACGCCCTCGCCTGTGCACTGCTGGCTGACCTGGCCGGCATCAGCGCCGCTATATTTGCTGGTTACCTGTTTTTTCACTAGACGCTTTGTTAAGTCAATAAACGCGTGTAAGATAAGGTTTTTTCTAGCATTTCTACAAGAAATGATTACTAAACAGGAACTCGATGTATAAATACCGGCCCATTAGACTCTTCACCAGTATACTGATCCTGCTGTCATTATCCGCCTGTTCGATGAACAAGATGATGGTCAATGCTTCGCTACCGATGATCGAAGGCGGTATGGATGCATTACTTCAGGAGCCCGACCTGCAACTGGCGGAAGATTCACTGCCTGCCAATATCAGCATGCTGAACGGCATGATACATCTCGACCCGGAGAATGCTCAACTCCATACCTATGCAGCACAGGCTTATTACGGTATCTCATATGGCTTCAATGAAGACAGCGATATCAAGCGCGCAGAAAGGTTTTACCAGCGCGGCCTGAATCACGGCCTTATATCTCTGCAGCTTCATGGTATCAACGATCCAGAGAACCTGGCCTTCGCCGAATTTGAACAACAGCTGCAGAAGCTGGGCAAAGATGAAACAGCCACCCTGTTCTGGACCGCGATGAACTGGGCTAAATTAATCGATATGCATCGTGATGACACTGAAAAGCTGATGCAGCTACCAAAACCCACCGCCATGATGCAGCGCGTGCTCGAGCTGGACGAAACCTTCTATTACGGCAGCGCGCACATGTACTTCGGCGTCTATTATGGCTCACGTGCACAGACCCTGGGTGGCAACTTCAAAAAGTCCGAACAGCATTTTGACAAAGCCAGACAGATCACCGATGGCAAGTTACTGGTTGCCGACCTGTTGCAGGCACAATACCTCTCTCGGCAAAAACTCGACCAGAAAGACTTTCATGACCGCTTAACGAAGATCATCGAGGCGCCCGAAGACCTGTATCCTGAGGTCACCATGCTAAACCAGATAACCAAGCGCAAAGCTAAGCTGTTGATCAGCAAGGAAAGCCAATGGTTTTAAATTTTTTCTGCTCCAGCAAAAACGCTCGATCAGCCAGTAAAAAACTGCTGCAGCTGATCTTCGCCAGCGTTTTGCTGTTATGCAGTCAGACGGCCATGGCCGGAGAAGTCTACACCCTGAAATTTGCCACCCTGATGCCGACCGGCACCGCGTGGTCAAAACTGCTGGATGAATGGGTCAGGGACGTCGAGGAAAAAAGCCAGGGCCGTATAAAGTTCAAGATGTATTCGGGCGGTGTCATGGGTGATGAACCGGATGTACTGCGCAAGATACGCAAAGGTCAGTTACATGGCGGCATGTTTACCGGTTATGGTATAGGCCGTATCTATTCACCAGCACGTGTCCTCGAGATGCCTTTCCTGTTCAAGAGCGTCGAAGAATCCGATCATGTACGCGAGATGCTGATGCCGGATCTGGAGACCGGATTTCGTAACAGCGGTTTCGAACTACTGGGCTGGCCTGAAGTCGGCTTCATCCATTTTTTCTCGACAAAACCTCTGACTTCGATCGATGCCATAAAACAACAACGCATCTGGTTGTGGCAGGGCGACCCATTGGGCGAAGCCTTCTTTAAGGCTTCTGATATCAATCCGATCCCGCTCTCTATCATGGATGTATACACCCAGCTATCGGCAAAGCATGGCAGTATCGATACCGTATATACGTCCACTTTTGGCGCTATCGCATTGCAGTGGTACGCCAAACTCAAGTATGCCAGCCATATCCCTCTTACCAACGCTATCGGTGGTATCGTCATCAGCAATCGCTTCTACGACAAACTGCCTGCAGACCTGCAGCAGCTGTTAAAGACTACCGGCAAAAAGATGGGAGATGACATAAGGATCAACGCACGAGAGGAAAATATAAAGAGTATCGGGCTGCTCGAAAAGAATGGCATCAAATTCATGCTCGACTGGGACGAAGTCGATATGGACGAGATACTCAGGATCAGAGACGATGCAGCAGCATATCTCGAACAGACAGGTTATATTCCTGCAAGTATGTTTGCCAAGACCAAAGAAATGCTGGCGCAGTATCGAGATCAGCAGAACACTGAATCAACTGATAAACCTGCAGCAGCGCCGGTTACATCAAAATAATCGAGTTGAGCCTGGTCAGGAATAGCAGTGCTTGATAGATTCGAAAAGAACCTGGTCA
>CBDUKK010000219.1:0-4050 GCA_965367795.1 uncultured Gammaproteobacteria bacterium | reverse complement strand
TTTTATTTAAAAAAACAACGCACCGTATTGATTTGTATCAACATAATCATGGCCAGCTTGCATAAACTGAAGGTTAGGGTAATGAGAATTAAATCAGGAGAAGGATATGACAAAACCATCAAAATTTGAGCCGATTGATGTGCTGAGTAGCGCCTATGAAACCATGTATGAGCACGTTGCCGGCGGTCTTGATAAGGCAAAAAGCAAATCCGGCGCGCTGATTAACGAACTGGTCGATGAGGCCGAAGAAAAGATCAGAGATCTCCAAGACATCACTGAAGAAGATGCCAAAAAACTTGCAAGCTGGCTAAAACGCGACCTGGACGATGCGATAAATTTCGTCGCAGAAACTGAATATGCACTGACAGACTGGCTCGGTTTTGAAACAGCCCTGATCAAGTCCTCGTTCATCAACGCCTTGCTGGAAACCGCAGACCCGACAACGCTCGCACTATTGCGCATGAAAGAGAACGCACATGAACCCTATGTTTACCGTACCGGTGAGATCACGGGTTTTGGTACACTTATCTGTGATGAGTGCGGCGAGAAACTGCATTTCCACGAAGCAGGAAAAATTCCACCTTGCCCTAAATGTCATGAGACAAGCTTTCACCGCATACAGACCGATTGAGGCATATGGCCCGTCGCCCCGGTACTAATTTTAGAGGAGAGGCAAGATGGACGGTAACAGTAGATTCAATGAACAGTGTTATGAATTACTCAAGCTTATTCCGAAAGGCAAAGTAACTACCTACGGTGAGATCGCAAGAGCGCTGAACACGAAAGCCTGGCGTGCGGTTGGCAGTGCCATGGCAAAAAATAAAAACCTGTTTGTTATTCCTTGCCATCGCGTCATCCGCAGCGATGGGTCGGTTGGCCAGTACGCACTAGGGCCTGATAAAAAAACAGCATTACTGCAGAGCGAAGGTGTCGAGATATCGAGTGGCAAAGTAAAAGACCTGGGCAGGTATATGCATAGATTTACTAGCAGAACAGTACGATAAACCAGGGCCGACTCATGGATAAACTGCAGGGCTCACAGGTTAATAATGAACAGCTGCGGTGGATAATATTGAACAGGTCGAACGGATAATATTGAACAGGCCGGCTGCATAATAATGAACAGCTCGACGGGCCTTATATAACAGGAAGAGGGAATCAGCATGCAGTATATCAACGAACTTGAAACAACCATCAATGACATGGTGCAAAAAGGTCGCGGCATACTCGCCGCCGATGAGAGTGCGCCAACCATCGCCAAACGATTCGATGCCATCGCTGTGGAATCCAGTGAAGAGAATCGCCGCGTCTGGCGTAGCGCGCTACTGACCACAGACGGCCTGGGCGAATATATCAGCGGCACCATCCTGTTCGAAGAAACGCTGGCTCAGAAGACCGATGATGGCAACACCATCCCGCAGGCTGCCTGGGCGCAGAAGATCGTACCCGGTATCAAGGTCGACAAAGGCAAGATCCCGCTGGCACTATCGCCCGGCGACCTGATCACCCAGGGGCTGGATGGCCTGGCCGAACGTCTGCGCGGTTATAAAGAACAGGGCGCACGTTTCGCCAAGTGGCGCGAAGTCTATGCCATCGAAGATAACGTGCCCACACAGCACGGCATCGAAGCCAACGCCGAGATGCTGGCACGTTATGCCGCCGTCTGCCAGGCAGAAGGCGTGGTGCCTATCGTCGAGCCGGAAGTACTGATGGATGGCAGTCATGATATCGAGCGCCATGCCGAGGTCACCGAAGCGGTACAGCATGCCGTGTTTGATGCGTTGATCCGGCACAACGTGGTGCTCGAATTGATGATACTCAAACCCAATATGATACTGCCGGGCAAAGACAAGCGCCGTGCACCGCCAGAGGAAGTGGCAGAGGCGACACTGAGAGTACTGCGCCGAACCGTACCGACAGCCATGCCCAGCATAAACTTCCTCTCCGGTGGCATGGGTCCTGAAGAATCTACCATCAATCTCAATGCCATCAACCAGCAGGCGTCGAATGCACTGTGGAACCTGAGCATCTCCTACGGGCGCGCATTGCAGCAGCCTGCACTGCATGCATGGCAGGGTAGAGCCGAAAACATTCCGGCTGCGCAACAGGCCCTGTTGAAACGCGCCCGCTTGAATCACCTGGCGATGCTGGGAGAATATGACGAAGTGATGGAAAATGATTAAACTGGTTGGCGAACGTTCGAAATGACAGCAACGGGTCGAAATGACAGCAGTTTAATGCTATAAACCGTAGCACTTCAAAATAACAATAAAGTCTATATGGAACTACTCAAGGAAAATTTCGCATTAACAGGCAATAACAACCACCTCTGCTTCACCGAAGGCAAGGGCGGTATCCCGGTCATCGATATAAAGAATAAATTCGCCACCGCTATCATCAGCCTGCAGGGCGCCCATGTGCTCAGCTGGATCCCGGAAGGTGAAGATGACGTTATCTGGGTCTCGGAAGACGCCAGCTTTGCAGCGGGTAAATCGGTGCGTGGCGGTGTCCCGATCTGCTGGCCCTGGTTCGGCGCCCATGAGACTAACAAAGACTTCCCGGCCCATGGTTTCGCCCGCACCACGAACTGGGAGATCCTCTGTATCGAATCACTGGAAGACGGTGCAACCCGTGTCACTTTCACCACCGAACCACGGGCAGAAACCGAGCCGATGTGGCCGCCAGCAACCAGTGTGCATTACCAGGTAACTATCGGCAAAAAACTGGAGATGGAGCTGGTCACCCATAACAACGGCCCTGAATCAGTCGTTATCGGCCAGGCATTACACACCTATTTCAAGATAGGTGATGTCAGCAAGGTATTGCTGCACGGGCTGGATGATACCAATTACCTCGACAAACTCGAAGGCTTCAAACAGAAGCATCAGCATGGGCCGATATTCATCGACCAGGAGATCGATCGCATATACCTCGACACTGTCAGTGAATGCGTCATCGAAGACAGAGCAATGAAACGCAACATCATCATCAAAAAATGCGGCAGCCACTCTACCGTGGTCTGGAACCCCTGGCAGGAAACGGCGGCAAAGATGGGCGACCTCGGTGAAGACGGTTATAAGAAGATGCTCTGTGTCGAAAGCTGCAATGCTGCGGATGATGTCATCGAGATACCGTCCGGCAAGACACATCATCTCTGGGTGCAGTACCAGGTACAGAAGCTGTAACTATATAGATCAATCAAAGATACATTCTCATAACGGTATAACACATGAGTAAACAAGCTTTTATCTTCGAAGTCAGTGATCGAAGTTTTGAAAAATACGTCATCGGTAACTCAGATAAAGTACCTGTGTTCGTCGCTTTCATCAGTGTATGGTCTGAGCCCTGTATCCTGCTGACGGATATGTTTGCCGACCTGGCAACAGAATTTGCCGAAGAGTTTGTTTTCGCGAAAATCGATGTCGAAGAGAACAGCCAGCTCAAACAGCAGTACCACATTGAAAATGTACCGACAGTTAAGGTCTTCGTCGACGGTCTGGTGGTGGCGACAGAAGAAGGCAAACTGTCCGAGGAAGAAGCCCGGGCCTTGCTCAAGACTCTGGGTATCGTTAACGACACCGAAGAGAAACGTCTGCAGGCGCGTGAGTTACACATGCAGGGCAAAACCCAGGATGCCATCATGCTGCTGACCCTGGCGATACAACAGGACTCATCAAACACGAAAGTCGCCATGGACATGGTGCAGATATTTATCGATATCGGTGAAATAGAGCAGGCGCGCAGCCTGTTCAACCGTTTACCTGAAAAAGATAAAAGCAGTGAGACCGGGCTCAGCCTGAGCGGGCAGATATGGATAATCGAAGAAGCTGGAAAAACCGCAGGTCTGCAGGCCCTGAAAGAAGCTATATTAAAAAATCCGGATGATTACGATGCCCGCTTCGACGCCGCGATATGTGAGATCGCCGAGCACAACTATCAGCAGGCTCTCGACTACCTGTTCTACATACAGCAGAACAATGCTGACTATAAAGAAGGCGCAGCAAGAGAGATGATCATCACCATCGTCAACACCATCGCGCCGAATAATCC
>CBDUKK010000218.1:0-4052 GCA_965367795.1 uncultured Gammaproteobacteria bacterium | reverse complement strand
GTGGTTACTGGATCTGATATGGCCTTTACTGGTTTTTCTATCAGAGCTGCCTTATGGCCTCTGGGTAAAGGGAGGCATCGGAATCTTTGAGCTGCTGGCTGCAAGCACCGGGATGTTGCTCATGTTTTATTCAGATAAACTGCCAGTATATCTTGCCGTTTCACCCGGTAGTAAATCTCATCATAGTAAAACTCATCGACGCGAACGATTACTTATTGGTTTCACTGGATGTCTGTTATTTATACCTCTGTTAACAACGCACGATCAGTCCGTCAGTTCCGGTGATTTTCGTCTCACCGTGCTCGATGTCGGTCAGGGGTCGGCAGCGGTGATACGAACGCTTAACCACGTCGCTGTCTTTGATTCCGGGGCAAAGTTCAGTGAGAGACTAG
The DNA here is from genome assembly GCA_965367795.1 of uncultured Gammaproteobacteria bacterium. Taxonomy (GTDB): domain Bacteria; phylum Pseudomonadota; class Gammaproteobacteria; order SZUA-229; family SZUA-229. The sequence goes on along the minus strand of CBDUKK010000218.1, from coordinate 3,660 downwards.
ATGCCGGGAGTAGTGTGGTTTTACCGTATCTGCGCTCACAGGGTATAAATCAGCTCGACCGGCTGATCATCAGTCATGGCGATGCGGATCATATCGGTGGTGCCCAGGCAATTTTGAACGAGTTTCCTGAAGCGCTTTTGATGGGCCAGGATATCGGCAAGATTCAGGCAGAGCGTAAACAGCTATGTTCAGCTGGTTTGCACTGGCAGTGGGATGGTGTTGATTTTGTATTTTTGTCGCCGACGTCCAGTGACGCTATGGTAAGCGAAGGCAATACGCGAAATAACCATTCCTGCGTGTTACGGGTGGCCTCGGGTTCTGGCTCGGTATTATTTACTGGTGATATCGAAAAAGCCACGGAAAGAACATTACTTGAAAACCACGAAAAAAAACTGGCTTCAGATATCCTTATCGTGCCCCATCACGGCAGCAATACCTCTTCAAGTAGTGCTTTTCTCAGTGTGGTAAATCCGGAAATATCCATTATTTCAGTGGGTTACCGGAACCGGTATCGACTGCCGAATCGCCATGTTATCGAACGATACCGCACCATGGACATGAGATTTCTACAAACGGATCAAACAGGTGCGATCACGATCAAGCTTGAGCAGGGCTCCGGATTCTCCATAGAAAAATATCGAGTAAAAGCGGCTAAATACTGGCATCATATGAGCGCCCCTTAAACAGGCACCGGGTGTCTTCGGTACTATTGGCATCGCCATAAATCTAGTAAGATAGGGTCAGGAAATAATAACTACAACCAGAACTGTTAGATCTGTATATCGGTTAACCATCTATGTTATGCAACAGTTCTGCAGTGTTTATCCAAAGGTGACATGTGTTTGAATTAGTAAAATCTGGCGGCTGGTTAATGCTGCCAATCATATTGTGCTCCATCATATCTATTTCTATTATCGCAGAACGTTTCTGGAGTCTGCGGCGTGAAAAAGTGCTGCCAAAACATCTGGTGGCTAATGTCTGGAACGCAATAAAAAAAGATAATCTGCAGCGTGCCGATATCGAAGCGATCGGCAAGGAGTCGGCTCTCGGTCAGATATTGAGCGCAGGCCTGTTTAATCGCAGTGAAAGCCGGGAACGCATCAAGGAGTGTATCGAAGAAAGAGGGCGTGAGGTGGTGCATGATCTCGAGCGTTTTTTGAATACGCTGGGTACCATCGCTTCGATCTCACCCTTGTTGGGCCTGCTCGGTACGGTAGTCGGCATGATCAGTGTGTTCGCGGCGATCACACAGCATGGCGTCGGTGACCCGGGTGCACTGGCTGGCGGTATTTCACAAGCGATGATCACCACGGCTGCCGGCCTGACTGTGGCAATCTTCAGCCTGGTCTTTTACCGGTATTTTCGTCGCAAGGTCGATGGCATCGTCGTTGTCATGGAGCGTGAAGCTATCAAGATGGTCGACGTGTTGCATAATAATCGTCAACATCATGTAAAACAGGAAGCAGAGTCAAGCGATGCCGGAACGGGTGACGATAAATGAACTTGCGCCCGGGGCATAAAGAAGAGAGCGTTGAAGTCAACCTGACGCCATTGATCGATGTGGTGTTCTTGCTACTGATCTTTTTTATGGTGACCACCACATTTGACAGGCATGCCAGGCTAAAGGTTTCTCTGCCGGAGTCCTCAGCAAAAACGACTCAGCAAAAAGATGAACCATTGATTTTATCGATCGATGCCAAAGGGAATTATTTTTTAAATGACCGTCAGATAGTCAACCAGCAGCTTGATACCTTGAAACAGGCCTTACAGAAGGTCATCGGGGAGAAGAACCAGGATTATAAAGATGTTGCACTGGTATTGCGGGCTGATGCAAATACACCGCACCAGTCGGTGGTAAGGGCGATGGACGCTGCCTCACAACTGGGTATGACGCGGCTGTCGATCGCGACCGTCGAAGGTAACTAGCCCGCTACATGGCCGTAACTCCATCATGTCTGATGATAAAACTTCAATGAGCGATAAAAAAGATATTTCGAGTAGCTTTTACCTCTACCGTCGATTGCTTTCATATGCGCTGGTCTATTGGGGCATTTTTATCATCGCTATCCTCGGTATGGTCATCGTTGCAGGCGCATCAGCGGCATTCCCGGCTCTGATGCAGCCGATGATGGATAGTGGTTTTGTCGACCGTGATCCGGAGACGATCAAATGGGTGCCACTAGCATTGATAGGGATCTTCCTGGTGCGAGTGATAGGTGCCTTTGCCTCCGGTTATGGCATGAGTGTGATAAGCCGTAACGTGATCCGTGAGCTGCGTAAAGAGATGTTTTCACGCCTGATCGCTTTGCCCAAGGCTTTTTATGACAAGGCAACGACGGGGGAACTGATCTCAAAATTCGCCTACGATGTCGAACAGGTAGCGCACTCGACGACAAAGGCGATTACGGTGTTCATTCGTGATGTGCTCACAGTGATTGCTCTGATCAGCTGGATGTTCTATCTGAACTCAAAACTGGCACTTGTATTTATTACGGTCGCGCCTATCGTAGCTATTTTGATCGTGACCGTGTCCAGGCGATTTCGAAAGATCAGTGAGAATATCCAGGTCAGTATGGGAAGTGTCTCCCGTATTATCGAGGAGTCTATCAAGGGGCAGCTGGTGGTCAAGATATTCGGTGGCAGCCGATACGAGAATGAACAGTTCTCCGTGGTCAACGACAAAAACAGGCGCCAGAACCTGCGCATGCAGATGACACAGGCGATCAGCTCTCCGATCGTTCAGTTACTTATCGCCTGCGCCCTGGCCCTGATCATCTATCTCGCGACACACGATAGTATGGAAGGTGAGATCAGCGCGGGAACATTTGTTTCATTCATTACGGCGATGTCGATGCTGATGCCGCCGGTACGATCACTGACATCCATCATCAGCGAACTGCAACGCGGTATAGCTGCGGCGGATAGCATCTTCAATTTTATCGATCTCGAACAGGAGCTTGATGAAGGCAGTTACGAGGCCGAGAATGTCGCGGGCCTGATCGAGTTCAATGATGTCAATTTCATTTACCAGGAAGAAGAGTCTGAGGCATTAAGAAACATCGATCTGACCATAAAAGCGGGTCAAACGGTGGCTTTCGTCGGTCGTTCAGGCAGCGGCAAATCTACACTATTGAACCTTATCCCCCGGTTGTATGATGTCTCTGATGGTGAAGTCAGGCTGGATGGGGTCAACGTGCGGGATTATCGCCTGGATAACCTGCGCAGCCACATCTCCTATGTCGGGCAGGATGTGGTGCTGTTCAATGATACCATCGAACACAATATCGCTTATGGTGCGATGAAGTCACGTACGCATGAACAGGTAGTCGCCGCGGCAAAAGCGGCTTATGCCTACGATTTCATCAGTGAATCCGGCAAAGGTTTTCAGACTATGGTCGGTGAGAGAGGCGTGATGTTATCAGGTGGTCAGCGGCAGCGTATCGCCATCGCACGTGCACTATTGAACGATGCGCCGGTACTGATCCTCGATGAAGCAACCTCGGCACTCGATACCGAATCAGAGAGATATATTCAGAACTCCCTGGAAGCACTCATGAAAAATCGAACGACACTGGTCATCGCTCACCGTCTATCCACTATCGAGAATGCTGACGTGATCGTTGTTATGGACCAGGGCTGTATCGTAGAAAAAGGCACGCA
>CBDUKK010000217.1:0-4062 GCA_965367795.1 uncultured Gammaproteobacteria bacterium | reverse complement strand
GCAGCGGCCATATCATGCGGCTTATCTGCCGCGGCGTGATCTCACCGAAATGCAGGTAAGGTGATAGACGTGACGTTGCATCAATCGAAGGTATGTCACGCCCAGTATCATAATGTGTGATCGCGTCATCCATAAAAGCATCGAGTAAGCGAAAGGCATTATCTTCGCCCGGCCGCCAGTGTGAATGCAGTTTCTCATGCCAGTCATGCTCATCCAGCAACTCCAGTGACATCAATGACTGCCCTGAACTCACTGAGACATCCTTCAGTGATTCTATTCCTGAGCTGATCGATAGTTCAGAATGATCAGCATACCCCGGTGTCAGTAGTGGCCTGATCTTTCTGTAGAACGGTGTAAAAACACGGTAAGGTAATTGCTGGTTATTTAAAACGGTGCCGGGCGCAAAAAACAGACCGCTATCGAAAGACACCACTTTGATTTTTGCCTGCAGTTTTTCCTCGATACTGAGATCACGCTTTTGCAGATGCGGGTCGTATAAACGGTTATAAACAAGACTGCTGGCATTACTTTCATCGATGATACTCGAGATCACGGCCTCACTATCGCCGGAGAAATACTGTAGCTTCAGACCATGGCCTGCCAGTTTCTTTTCCAGGACTGACAGGCTGTTATGCAACCACCAGCGCGATGCCGCACCGGGCTGCCACGGTTTTTCCTCTTCGGGTGAATGGATATAGATCGCGACAACTTCAGTGCTATTATCACAGGCCCACTGCAGAGCAGCGTTGTCATCTATACGCAGGTCACGCCTGAACCACAATATGGAGACTGTCATGACAACCGCTACTTCCTGGAGAATGCCGGTATGATCGATTCCATGTTCTCGATCGCCTTGACGTGATCAGAACCCAGAACATGAGCACCCAGTGATTCAAGTTTCTCTCTGTACACTTCAGACAACTCGCCACCGAACATGAACGGAATCTTCATCGACTTGATGTTCTTCTTGAGCTCCACCTCGATATCATCCTGCCATAATTCAGTTTTGGTTCCCGACAATAAAACCGCTGAGACATCGGTACGCTCTACTACTTTCGACAGTTGCGACGGTGGCAGGTTAGTTCCCAGGTAAAGTATCTGATAGCCATGACCGATAGCGGCTATACAGAACAACAGGATGCCTAATTCGTGGAACTCACCCGGTAGACATGAAACCAGTATCTTGTTACCACGGCTGCGATGTGATTCATGGTGCAGACGCGCACCGAGCTTGTTACGCAGGAACGCAGAGAAAAAATGTTCTTCTGCGATGCCGGCCTCCCTGTCCTGCCAGCGCTCTCCAAGCACGCGTAAAACCGGGATAATGACCTCCTGTGTGACCATATCGATGGGGTATATGGATAAGGCTTCGTTATACGTGCTGTCCAGGTTTTGTTCATTAAAATTTTCAATCGATTTCAGCATACGTTGCTGATAGACCGCCCAGTGGCCTTCGACTTCTGAGCTGGCTATGGCGTTCAGTTCTGGATTCTTTATAATCCTGATCGCTTCACTGATGGTATGATTTGACTTGAGAAGCTTTACAATTTCTTTTATTAAATCAATATCTTCGCCACTATATAATCGATGCCCCTTTGCCGTTCGACTGGGCTTTAACAGGCCATATCGGCGCTCCCAGGCTCGTAATGTGGTGGTTGGCACACCGGTTAATTCAGATATTGCTCTAATCGGGTAATGGTTCATTTTAGCGTCATTCCTAAATTGTTATACACATTGTATAACAATTTACTTGTACATTACAGGTTTTTTTGTATAATTGATGTACAACTTTTCAACCGAGGTACAAAACGATGTCAAATTTAGTCAACAAAGTACAGAGCAAACCACAGATTGGTGTAAGTGCATGCCTGGCCCGTCAACCCGTACGCTTCGATGGCTGTTTTATAGCCAACCCCTTTGTTAATAATGAATGCTCAGAATTTTTCGATCTGCACACCATCTGCCCCGAAGTTGAAATGGGTCTTGGCATACCACGGCCGGTGATACAGCTACGTGATTTTGATGGCGAGATAAGACTTGTTTTCTCAAAAAACCCTGAAAAAGACATCACCAATGAAATGCGTGAGTATTCCGAGCGCAAACTAGATGCCCTGCCGCCACTGGATGGTTATATCTTTAAAAAAGACTCACCTAGCTGCGGCGTTTTTAATGTAGCGGTGAAGAATGATAAGTCAGGCATGAGAAAACGCAACGGTATCGGTATATTTGCCCAGGCATTTAAAGAAAGGTTCCCTGAGGTACCAACCGAAGATGAAGGCCGTCTCAATGACAAGGGTATACGTGAGAACTTTCTCGAACGTATATATGCACATTATCGCTGGCGCCAGATCGATATCGCACAGAACCCGCAGCAGGCATTTAGAGACTTCCATAAAAATTACAAACTGATACTGATGGCTAAAGATAACACTGCCTACCGTCAGCTGGGCCGCATCGCAGCCAGTGTCAATAAAAATAATTTCGCTGAAGTAAAACAGGAATATTTCCAGCTGTTCATGCAGGCCATGTCAAAAATTCCTTCACAAGGTCACCATGTCAATGTGATGATGCATATACTCGGTTACCTGAAAGATCATCTCAACAAAAAAGACAAGGTCGAACTGCTGCAATGGTTTGAAACTTATAGAGAGAACCGGGTAACGCGCATTACTCCACTGATGTTGTTACAGCATCATTTCAACCGGCACGAAAATAAATATATGGCTGAGCAGTATTACTTCTCACCTTTCCCCGGTAAGTTAATGCTACCCCTGTAAACGCACCAGGCAACAACAATCAGATGACAACATCAACTGGGGATACCCTGGCCGACAACCCGGGCGACAACCTGGGCAAGGCCTATTGTTACCGCCTGTCTATTCATTATGAAAGCGACTATGGAAACCATAGCGATTATCTCTTGGTGCAGGAGAATAATCTAGCGGCACTAATCGAAACGCTACCAGCCGCTATAAGCAATGATCTAAAGACTTTTGCAGATGAGGCATCCGAAGTCAATGACGGGGGATATACTGATACATATGCCAGAACATATGATTACATAAAAGGTAAATTATTCAATAATGATAACCAGGTACAGACGGTGCCGGTAGCACTGGATGATTTCATCAGACACCCTGGTCATAATATAGATATCGAGCCACGGATCGGGCGTTTCTACCCGGCCACCCTGTTCAACTCGGACCGGTTGAAAACAAATAAGCTTATGGTGCCGCTTCGCGTCGTCGAGTTAATGTACGATGAATTACTGGTCAATACCAGCCACGCATTATGTAACTATAATACGAGTGTAACCCTGGAGAGATATCAGTCGGACCATGAAGCGCAGACACTACTGAGCAAACACATACCTGATTTTCTGACCGGTCCCGGCATGCAGTTACGCTATGCTGACAGAGCCACAGACTTCTTCAGTGATGACCCTTACTCACGTGCCGACGATACCATCGACAGTGAGTTTTATTCACGACCCAGGCACATCAATCATCTGGATGAAACCGCCCAGGCGCAACTCAAGTCAGTTTATAATGACCTCATCCCTGCTAGCGGTGAGATATTAGATCTGATGTCGAGCATCAACTCTCATATCGATGAACGACTCGATATAAAAAAATTAACCGGGCTGGGATTAAATAAAGAAGAGCTGGAGGCGAATCCTTCGCTCGACGAGATGATCATCCATGATATCAACCAGGATCAGCGACTGCCTTTCGATGATGCCAGCTTTGACAGCGTCGTCTGCAGCCTGTCTATCGAATACATCACGCAGCCATCTATTTTATTTGATGAAGTCGCCCGCATATTACGGCCGGGCGGTCGATTCATCATCAGCTTTTCTAACCGCTGGTTCCCTAGCAAAGCGGTGCAGGTATGGAACAACCTGCATGATTTTGAACGTATAGGACTGGTGATGGAACACTTTATAGAGTCTGCTCACTTCGGCGACATAAACACCTATTCACTTCGCGGCTTACCACGACCCGTCGATGACAAACATAACATACCGCTTTCAGATCCGATATATGTGGTCTGGGCCAATAG
>CBDUKK010000216.1:0-4078 GCA_965367795.1 uncultured Gammaproteobacteria bacterium | reverse complement strand
CGATGTACTGCATGTACTGACGAGTAGTCTCTTCCAGCGGGATCTCGAGGATATCAATATTCTGGCGCTTGATAAGATACAGCAGCAGATCCAGCGGTCCTTCGAATGCTTCGAGGATCACTTCCAGTGCATTGGGGGGAATATACAGATCCTGCGGGATAACGGTCAGCGGCTCTCCCTGTATCAGGGCAAAAGGTAACTCCCCCTGACCGATCACCTGCGCAGCGACCTTATCCTTCTTCTCAGACTGCCCCGGTACATGCTGTGCAGACTGTTCAACTTCCTGCTGAAGCTGTTGCTGCCGTCGTGTTTCCTGAATGTCTGGATTTACCATAGTTTACCGTTATCTGGTGCTCTCATACCCGCAACAGGGGTCTGGTTGGCAGGCCTGCGAACTAACCTGCGGCCTCTATTATAAATATTACGATTATAAATACGCGATGCCCATCGCTTTTCTAACGTCTTCCAGTGTATCACGGGCGACCTCTCTTGCGGCCTCATTTCCTTCTTCAATAATGGCTTTCACTGTAGAAACATCGCCTTCATACTCTTTCGCTCTCTCCTGCATCGGCTTTAATTCGGCCAGTACTGATTCGATGATGGGCTGCTTACACTCTACACAACCGATGGAGGCACTTCTACAGCCCGCCTGCACCCAGTCACGGGTATCGTCATCAGAATACACTTCGTGGAACTGCCAGACCGGGCATTTTTCCGGGTCGCCCGGGTCTGTACGCCGCACCCTGGCCGGATCTGTCGGCATCGTGCGCAGTTTATTCGCTATCGTGTCGGTATCATCTCGCAACGCGATCGTATTGCCATATGATTTGGACATCTTCTGGCCATCCAGTCCCGGCATTTTTGATGCCGGCGTCAATAATGCCTGAGGTTCCGGCAGGATGATCTTGCCTGAGCCTTCAAGGTAACCGTAGAGGCGTTCTTTATCACCGATGGAGATATTCTGCTGTGAATCGAGCAGCGCCTGTGCCACGTTCAGCGCCTCGGCGTCACCCTTTTCCTGGTATTCCTTGCGGTACTGGAAGAACATACGGGCATTTTTCTTACCCATCTTTGATGCTGCCTGTTTTGCTTTCTCCTCAAAATCTGTCTCGCGACCATAGAGGTGATTAAAGCGGCGTGCGACTTCACGGGTCAGTTCGACATGCGCCACCTGGTCTTCACCGACAGGTACCAAACCGGCCTTGTAGACCAGGATATCAGCACTCTGTAGCAGCGGATAACCGAGAAAACCGTACGTTGCCAGATCCTTCTCTTTCAGCTGTTCCTGCTGATCTTTATAGGTAGGCACCCGCTCCAGCCAGCTCAGCGGGGTAATCATCGATAACAGGGTGTGCAATTCGGCGTGTTCAGGCACTTTGGACTGGATGAACAGCCTGGCTGAGCCCGGGCTGATGCCTGCCGCCAGCCAGTCGACGACCATCTCCCAGGTGCTCTGTTCGATGATAGACGGATCTTCGTAGTGCGTGGTTAAGGCGTGCCAGTCGGCAACAAAAAAGAAACATTCATATTCATGCTGCAACTGCACCCAGTTTTTCAGAACGCCATGATAATGCCCCAGGTGCAGACTACCTGTCGGCCGCATACCAGATAAAACGCGTTTATGTTGTGTCACTACTGTATTCAAGTTGCTGTTACCCTTCTGTTAATGATTTTTTGTTTTCTGTTATTTATAGCTGCATGTTACTGGCTGGCTAGAGACCAAACATAACGCTTACGATGTTGACGAAATGCATCACGATCGGCCACATGATTTTACCGAGTATTCCACTGACAAGTAATAACAATATGATGATCATGCCAAAGCGCTCCAACTGCATGTATGGTAACGCGATCCTGGGAGGCAGAACCCCTGCCACGACACGACCACCATCTAATGGTGGTATAGGCAATAAATTCAGCACCATCAGCACGATGTTGATAATGATGCCGTTCTTACCCATCTCCACCAGGAAAGCGAGAACTGGTGACATATCGAGCGACAGGTAAGCCAGCTTGATAAACATTGCCCAGATACATGCCATGAAAAAGTTGGATACCGGGCCGGCAACGGCAACCAGCGCCATATCCACTAGCGGTGATTTAAAATAGCGGGGTTCTACCGGCACCGGTTTGGCCCAGCCCAAGACAAAGGGGCTGATCATCGCCAGGAAAAGCGGCACTACTATCGTTCCCATCGGGTCGATATGTTTAATCGGGTTGATCGTTATCCTGCCGAGCTGCTTCGCTGTAGGATCGCCCAGTTTATTTGCCACCCAGCCGTGTGCTGCTTCATGCAGCGTGATAGCAAACAATACGGGGGCTAACCATACGGCAACGGTATAAGCAATATCAGGGATTGATGACATCTGAAGTGGTTATTGTTCTAATGATCTGTGTTGACGAAGTTTACACGAAACGTTGTGTCGCATGAAATATTCGTCGGGAGCCTATAGATCAAGGCCATATTAATCCAGACCATGGTCCTTGCCTTTGCCATGGCGCAGTATCTCCGGCGCAGCATCGGTCATGCGGATGACCGTTGTCGGTTCGATACCACAATGCCCGCCATCGATGATCAGATCGACATGCTTTTCCAGCTGCGAGCGAATATCTTCGGCGTCTGTCACCGGAAATTCTTCACCCGGTAGAATCAGGGTACAGCTCATCAGTGGCTGACCGAGCGCTTCCAGCAAATCATTGACCACTGGCAGGTCCATGATACGCAAGCCTATACGACGCCGTTTTGGATGCATCAGTCGGCGCGGCACTTCGCTGGTACCGGGAAGGATAAATGTATATGGACCGGGCGTTAATGATTTCAGCAGGCGATAATCTGAATTATTGATCTTTGCATAGGTTGAGATCTCAGACAGGTCACGGCATACCAGTGTCAGATTGTGCTTGTCATCCATCTGCCGGATACGGCGCAGACGCTCCATCGCGTTCTTGTCGCCGATAAGACAACCGAGAGCATAACTGGAATCCGTTGGATATACGATCAAACCACCATTGTTAATGATATCGACCGCCTGTTTGATCAACCTCTTCTGAGGATTCTCAGGATGAATTTCGAAATATTGACTCATGTAACCAGTGAAAACTTAAAATGAAATCTACAGCGCGCCAGCAATTACCGCTTGTTGCACAGACTAAATGAAAACACTGATTTTACACTGTATCAAGAATAAAATACTGTCATCTCGACCGACGGATGTGATCTTTTCCTGCCAGCCAAAACACAGAGTTCCGTTTCAGTCCTCGATACAAAAGACAAGGACAGGACTGCTGACATCTAAATTTTTCAGCGACATAGAATCTGTGTTTCTGCGATAAATATTACACAGAGATTTCACTACATTTTCGCTCTCGAAGTTCTGTATAATGCCATGCTTCGACATTCAGGAAGGCTGCAACTGGCCAATATATTACATCAAGACAATGAAGTTACTATTTGATTTCTTTCCAATTATTCTATTTTTCGTAAGCTACTATCAGGCCAGTTTCCTGGTAGAGAATACATTCATCGGCCAACTCATCGACCCGGCAAAGCCTGATTTTATTACCGCCACGATCGTCGCCACCGGTATCGCCATCGTCGCCAGTTTTGTCCAGGTCGCCATACACTGGTTCAAGACTCACAAGTTTGAACGTATGCACCTGTTCTCTCTTACACTGATCACCGTACTGGGCACGATCACCATCGTCCTCGGCAACCCGGCATTCATCCAGTGGAAACCCACCGTATTGAACTGGCTGTTCGCGGCGGTGTTCCTTGGCAGCATGGTCATCGGTGATAGACCCATCATCCAGCGCATGATGAGCGAACACGTCTCTCTACCCGAAAATGTCTGGACAACACTGAACCTTTCATGGGTCGCCTTCTTTTTCATCAGCGGCGCAGCAAACCTGTACGTTGCTTTTTACTATAACCTTGGCGCACCAGACGAAGCGCGGATGGATAGCTGGGTCAACTTCAAGCTGTTCGGTTTAATGGGACTGACCATCGCCTTCGTCATCCTGCAGGCGCTCTATCTTTCCCGTCATATCACGGAAGACGACCTGGAAAAAGATACCGAAA
>CBDUKK010000215.1:0-4093 GCA_965367795.1 uncultured Gammaproteobacteria bacterium | reverse complement strand
CCGTAAAGCTTTCATTCAATGACGCACGCTGCACAGCATCTTCTATCAAAGCGAAGACTATCGGCGACCGCTCTAACAGCGTGATGCTGCAGCCAAGCGTGGCGAGAACAAAAGCGTCACCTGCCATGCCTGCTGTGGTATCGAGGACGCTGGGGGTAACGCCGGATCTCATACCGATCGCTTTTGCGATCGCCTGGCCACGACCACCGCCAAACTGCTGGCGATGCGCGAGTGGGCCTTTGAGGAAGTCGATAGATATCGAAGTATTTAGCCGGCGATCATATAACTCGACCAGGTCGTCATGGAAGATCAGTTGCAGATCATATGAGTCACTTTTGTTTTTAAGTAACGCCAAGTTATTTGCATCACAGAAATCTTTTGCCTGTTGCAGTCGTATCTTAGAGAAGCAGACAACAGCGGTAGTGACCTGATTTGAAATAGTATTACTCCGGAAGTACGGGATTATTCTTCGTCATGATAAGACCTGATATGATAACCGATATGGAAAAATATATTGATATCGGTGTTAATCTGACAGGCAGCTCGTTTAAAAAAGATGTCCCCCAGGTTATCGAGCGTGCACAGCAATCAGGTGTCGAGAAACTGATAGTTACTGGTACGGACAGCCAGCATAGTGAGCTGGCTATTGCCCTGTCTGAGCAGTTTCAGTCGATCTGTTATGCAACAGTCGGTCTGCATCCTCATCATGCCAGTGATTTTTCACAGGGTCTGGGCAGCGAACTGCGTGAGATGCTTACTCATAACAATGTCGTTGCTGTGGGTGAGTGTGGACTGGATTTTAATCGCAACTTTTCAACCAGACAGGAACAGATACGGGCATTCGAAGCACAGCTGGAAATTGCCATCGAACTCCAGAAACCGGTATTCTTGCATCAGCGGGATGCACATGATGATTTCATTTCAATAATAAAAAGCTGCCGTAGTGACCTGGATCAGTTGGTCGCTCATTGTTTTACTGGTAGCATTGAAGAAGTTAATGATTTTGTCATATTAGATATGTATATTGGCGTAACCGGCTGGATCTGTGATGAACGCAGGGGGGTGTCACTACAGCAGGCAGTGAAACATATACCGCTGGACAGGATAATGATTGAGACAGATGCACCTTACCTGTTGCCACGCGATATGCAGGAAAAGCCGGTAGAGAAGAATCGTAATGAGCCCTGTTACCTGCCTCATATCGCCAGCGCGGTAGCACGTCATATGGGAATAGAACAAGAACAACTAATAGCAGCGGCCTATAATAATAGCTGTAATTTCTTTAATCTTGGCTGATATTCAGCCGCAATATTGAATAGATACCTGATTTGAAACAGACGCTTCACCTTTTTATAAATTCTTTGCTGGGTAGTGTAAGAGACCTGTTACCGATCGTACTGGTTATCGCTTTCTTCCAGATCGTGGTTCTACAGGAAACGCCAGATCATTTATTCCAGATCTTTATCGGCCTGTTCTTTGTCGTCCTGGGTCTGACCTTCTTTATCTTTGGCCTGGAGCAGGGGCTGTTCCCTATCGGTGAGTCCATGGCGCATGCCTTTGCCAATAAAGGCAGTATATTCTGGTTGCTGACCTTCGCCTTTGCCCTGGGCTTTGGTACTACCATTGCCGAACCTGCGCTGATCGCGGTAGCAGATGAAGCCTCTCAGGTAGTGGCAGAGGCAGGCCTGATCGAAGTCAGTGAGCATGCGATGGAGCGCTATGCCGATGGGCTGCGGATTACCGTTGCGCTATCTGTGGGTTTTGCCATCACACTGGGGGTGTTGCGTATACTGCTGAACTGGTCTATCCAGTACATCATCATGATCGGTTACGTGCTGGTTATCGTGATGACAGGTTTTGCCCCCGATGAGATCATTGGTATTGCCTATGACTCCGGTGGTGTCACCACGTCCACGATAACAGTACCACTGGTAACGGCTCTGGGTATCGGACTGGCTTCAGCCATCAGTGGACGAAACCCGATGCTGGACGGCTTTGGCCTGATCGCTTTTGCCTCGTTATTCCCGATCATCTTTGTTCTTGGTTACGGGATGATGTTCTGATGCAATTTATCCAGGAGCTCTATGAGCTGTTAATCGCCACCTTCTTCGATATATTGCCGATAGCCGTCATCATCTTCGGCTTTCAGTTCCTGATCATTCGCAAACGGGTGAAAAATTTAAAGGCCGTCTTGACCGGTATGGTCTACGTGCTGATCGGCATCACCTTTTTCCTGCTCGGGCTGGAGCAGGCCCTGTTCCCCATCGGACGCAGTATGGCCGAGCAGCTGACCGATCCAGAGTTCCTCGAGAGCGTAAGACTGACGGTGGGGGAACTGCAATGGCAGGACTATTACTGGGTATACATCTTTGCATTTGCGATCGGTGCGGGTACTACTATCGCTGAACCGGCATTGATCGCTGTGGCAATGAAAGCAAATGAAGTATCCGGCGGCGCTATCGGCGTCTGGGGTTTGCGAGTTGCAGTGGCGCTGGGCGTGGCTTTTGGTCTGGCCCTGGGTAGTTACCGGATCGTAGTGGGAGCACCGATGCATTATTTTATTATTGTCGGTTATGTCATCGTTGTTATCCAGACATTCTTTTCACCAAAATTAATCGTGCCGCTGGCGTATGACTCAGGCGGGGTAACGACATCGACTGTCACGGTACCGCTGGTAGCCGCCCTGGGGCTGGGGCTGGCTGAAACAGTGCCTGGCCGAAGTCCATTAATAGATGGCTTTGGTCTGATCGCATTTGCCAGTCTATGCCCGATTATTTCAGTCATGGCTTATGCGCAGCTGTCGGAATTCAAAGATGCGCGAGCACTGAAGAAAACGTTGAAAGAAGAATATTATGTCAAGAAGTCGACAACGAAACCAAATGAACGAGATTAACTCTGATGAATAGACCACCGCTAAACAAATTGAGGAGGCATATGTTATGCACTTTAAATTAATCCTTGCCTTCGTAGAGGATTCGAAGACGACGGCTGTAATGAACGCGGCCAGGGAAGAGGGGGCGACGGGGGCCACCGTAATCAACAATGCGCGCGGTGAAGGTCTGTCACAGAAGAAAACGTTCTTTGGTCTGTCATTAGAGACTCAGCGTGATGTGCTTCTGTTTCTGGTCGAGAAACACCTGAGTCGGCATATTATCGAAAAGATTGCAGAGGTGGGCGAGTTCGAAGAGCGACCGGGAACAGGGATTGCTATCCAGATTGATGTCGAAGATGCAGTCGGCGTGACACACCAGATTGAGAAATTAGTTGATGTCGTGGAGGCAGAATTATGATGAGTACAGAGAGAAAAATTATTCGCGTACGTGATGTGATGAAGCATGAATACGACATGATCGACGGCCGAGTGACAGTGATGGAAGCGCTGCGAACCATGAAGCATGTTGAGACCAAATCACTGATCGTGGATAAAAGACATGATGACGATGAGTTCGGTATGGTGCTTATCTCAGATATAGCCAGAGAGGTTCTGGCAAAAGATCGCTCGCCCGACCGGGTGAACGTCTATGAGATAATGGCAAAACCGCTGGTGACGGTCGACCCGAATATGGATATACGGTATTGCGCAAGATATTTTGAAAATTTCAAGCTGTCGCGTGCGCCTGTGGTAGAAGATAGAAAAGTCATCGGAATTATCAGTCACACCGATATGGTACTGAAGGGGCTGGTTAACTTTTAAGCGTTTCCGTTCCGCTGAGATATGCCGCTTCCAGATCATGTTTCTCGGCCGCCTGCAGGGTGTTGCGAATTAACATGGCAACGGTCATGGGGCCGACGCCTCCGGGCACGGGCGAGATCCATGCGGCACGTTCAGCCGCGGCAGCAAAATCTACATCACCAGTAAGTTTGCCATTCGGCAGCCGATTGATACCGACATCGATTACCGTAGCACCGGGTTTGACCCATTCACCTTTCACGATTCCGGGTTTACCGACAGCGACGATGAGGATATCGGCGTCTGCCACATAAGATGCCAGATCTTTTGTGAAGCGATGTGTGACGGTTACCGTGGCTCCAGCCAGTAGTAATTCCAGGTTCATCGGGCGTCCTACGATATTCGACGCGCCAACGACGACTG
>CBDUKK010000214.1:0-4108 GCA_965367795.1 uncultured Gammaproteobacteria bacterium | reverse complement strand
ACCCGAAAGAGATTATCTTCACTTCCGGTGCGACTGAGTCAAACAACCTCGCTATTAAAGGTGTCGCTCACTTTAATAAGAAGCGCGGTAAACATATCGTAACCTGCAAAACTGAGCATAAAGCAGTGCTGGATAGCTGCCGCCAGTTAGAGCGTGAAGGTTTTGAGGTTACCTATCTTGACCCTATGGAAAACGGTCTGGTCGATCTGAAGGTACTCGAAGATGCCCTGCGAGATGACACCATCCTGGTTTCTATCATGCATGTTAATAACGAGATTGGGGTGATCCAGGATATCGAAGCAATCGGTAAAATATGTCGTGCCAGGAAGATCGTTTTCCATGTCGATGCTGCGCAAAGCCCCGGCAAAGTTGATATCAACCTCGAAGAACTGCAGGTCGACCTTATGAGTTTTTCGGCGCACAAGATTTATGGCCCTAAAGGTATCGGTGCATTATATGTGCAGAGAAAACCGCGAGTACGTCTGGAAGCGCAGATGCATGGCGGCGGCCATGAGCGTGGTATGCGCTCGGGCACACTGGCAACACACCAGATCGTCGGTATGGGTGAAGCATTTCGTATTGCAAAAGAAGAGATGGCTGCTGAGAACGAACGTTTGTTAAAACTGAGAAATAAACTCTATGACGGCGTAAAAGATATGGAAGAAGTTTATATCAATGGTGATATCGACCATCGTATCGCAGGTAATATCAATATCAGTTTTAACTATGTCGAGGGTGAGAGCTTGCTGATGGCTTTGAATAACCTGGCGATCTCCAGTGGCAGTGCCTGTACATCTGCAAGCCTGGAACCAAGCTACGTATTACGCGCACTGGGTCGTAACGATGAACTGGCACACAGTTCTATACGCTTCACCATGGGACGTTATACCACCGAGGAAGAGATCGACAGAACCATAGAGCATGTCCGCAAAGCAGTAGACAAGCTTCGTGAACTGTCTCCGCTCTGGGATATGTACAAAGATGGTATCGACCTCGATAGCATCGAGTGGGCAGCGCATTAATAACGTTTTATACGAACGATAATACAGTTAAAGCATCTAAGTCATAACGACTTAATGAAAAGGTAGAGGTAATAAAATGGCATACGGTGAAAAAGTTTTAGATCATTATGAAAATCCACGTAATGTTGGCAGTTTTGAAAATACTGATAACGTCGGTACCGGAATGGTAGGTGCGCCTGCCTGTGGTGATGTTATGAAGCTGCAGATCAAGGTTAGTGATGAGGGCGTCATCGAAGATGCAGTATTTAAAACATATGGTTGCGGAAGCGCGATAGCATCAAGCTCGTTGTTGACCGAATGGGTCAAAGGTAAAACGCTGGAACAGGCTCAGGCGATCAAGAATACCGAGATCGCTGAAGAGCTGGCATTACCGCCGGTCAAGATCCATTGCTCGGTACTGGCTGAAGATGCGATCAATGCAGCCGTGGCTGACTATAGAAAGAAAAATAATTAATCGATAACTCAAGTAAACAAGAGATACTGAGATGGCTATAACATTAACAGAACCAGCTGCTGAACGAGTAAGAGCATTTCTTGATAATCGTGGCAAGGGTGTAGGCCTGCGTTTAGGTGTGAAAACAATGGGTTGCTCTGGTATGTCTTATGTGCTCGAGTTCGTCGATGAAATAAACCCTGAAGATGAAGTCTTTGAAGATGCCGGTGTGAAGGTGATCGTCGATAAGAAAAGTCTCGTGTACCTGGATGGTACTGAACTGGATTATACGAGAGAAGGCTTGAATGAAGGTTTCAAGTTTAACAATCCGAAAGAAAAAGCAGCTTGTGGGTGTGGTGAAAGCTTTACCATTTAGTGCTGTCTGCCGTTGAAACCAGTTTAATTATTTTCAGTTAGTATCGCCGTGACAAAAGATATACTTGCCAGCAACTTTTTCGAGTTGTTCCAGCTTCCTGTTTCATACGATGTGGATCAAAACAAGATCCAGCAGCATTATATGGCCCTGCAAAAAAAGGTGCACCCTGATAAATATACCAGTGGTACTGATCAGGAAAAACGCTTATCGATGCAGCAGACTTCATGGATCAATGAAGCACAGGCGACTCTAAAAGACCCTGTGGCGAGAGCGACATATTTGCTTAAATTAAAAGGCATGGATATAAATCTCGAAAACGAGACTACCATGGACGCAGGATTCTTGATGCAGCAGCTCGAGCTGCGAGAACGATTGGGAAATATCAAGGATGAAAAAGATCCGCTTGATTCTCTCGACCAGATGTCAAAAGAGCTGAAGTCTGCAACTCAAGATATGATGAAAAGTTTCTCAGAGTCATATGAGGCTGATGAGATAGATGATGCACGTGAGTGGATACGTAAACTGCAATTCATGCAGAAAGCGAAGAGAGAGATAGATACATTGTCAGCTGACCTCGAAGACGAGTTAATGGGATAGCTGGCTGAGCAGCAACTGTGGACCGACAAAGATTATGGCACTTATTCAAATAGCAGAACCCGGGCAATCAACTACCGCGCATCAGCACCGGCTTGCGGTCGGTATCGATCTGGGGACCACAAACTCACTGGTTGCCACTGTGCGCAGTGGTGAGGTTGATACTCTGCCCGATGTTGACGGTAGTCACCTGTTACCTTCAGTTGTGCACTATGGTGAAGGTGAGGTGCATGTCGGCTCAAAGGCGCAGCAGTTCAGTGTGTCAGACCCCTGGAATACCATCGTTTCGGTGAAACGTTTTATGGGGCGGGGTGCTGAAGATATATCAGGCAAAGATGAGCACTATTCATATACCTTTGCTGAAACTGATAGCGCTGTACCGAGGATTAAAACCCGCAGTGGTGATGTGAGTGCGGTCGAGGTATCTGCAGAAATTTTAAAAAATCTGAAGCAGCGTGCCATCAAGACCCTGGGTGATGAGTTGAGCGGTGCTGTGATTACGGTGCCGGCATACTTTGATGATGCCCAGCGTCAGGCGACCAAAGATGCTGCAAAGCTCGCAGATATCAATGTGCTTCGCCTGTTAAACGAGCCTACAGCGGCAGCTGTGGCTTATGGTCTTGATACCGGTAACGAGGGCATCATCGCGGTTTATGATCTCGGTGGCGGTACTTTCGATATCTCGATATTACGCCTCAATAAGGGTGTGTTCGAAGTGTTGGCTACCGGCGGCGATAGTTCACTGGGTGGTGATGATTTTGATTATGTTATCGCGCAATGGATTAATGAACAGGCTGACTTCTCAGATGCCGATGCCCCTGCTTTCAGGCGTCTCGTCATGCAACATGCACGATCGGCGAAAGAGGCCCTGGCTGAGCATGACAGTGTTGCGATTAATATCGATGCTCAGAATGGTGCCTGGCAGGGTACGCTCGATCGCAGCAAACTAAAAGACCTGCTGACACCGTTGGTTAAAAAGACATTGATGTCATGCCGTCGTGCACTGCGTGATGCAGATGTCGAGAATGAAGATATCCGCGAAGTAGTCATGGTGGGTGGTTCGACACGTGCTCTGATAGTGCGCGAGATGGTGGCTGAGTTTTTTCAATGTGAGCCCCTGACCAGCATAGACCCGGACAAGGTGGTTGCTACCGGTGCGGCGTTACAGGCTGATGTGCTCGTTGGCAATAAGCCGGATGACGAGATGTTACTGCTCGATGTGATCCCACTGTCCCTGGGAATCGAAACAATGGGTGGACTGGTTGAAAAAATAATACACCGTAATACGGCTATCCCGGTCGCCAAGGCACAGGACTTCACTACCTACAAAGATGGACAGACTGCGATGGCAGTTCACGTCTTGCAGGGAGAACGTGAACTGGTAAGCGATTGCCGTTCACTGGCGCGTTTCGAGCTGCGCGGTTTTCCACCACAGGTCGCAGGTGCGGCACGCATACGTGTGACATTTCAGGTCGATGCTGACGGCCTGTTGATCGTCAGTGCACGAGAAGAAAACAGCGGTATCGAAGCCAGTGTCGATGTGAAACCATCATATGGCCTGAATGATAACGAGATCGAAAACATGTTGCGTGATTCAATCGAGCATGCTGAGGATGATATGCACTCGCGTACACTGCGCGAGCAGCAGGTGGAAGCGGATCGGGTCATCGAAGCCCTGGATTC
>CBDUKK010000213.1:0-4114 GCA_965367795.1 uncultured Gammaproteobacteria bacterium | reverse complement strand
GGCGAAGGTGAAAACTGGGTCAACTTAATGGACAGCATGACTGAAGGCGCCAGCAAGGGCACCATCGTGGTCGCGCCTGACAACGCCGTCGATAATACCAATATCATCAAGGTCGGTGACACACAGTTCAAGATACACCACTACGGTATTGCCCACACTAAAACAGACATCATGATCGAAGTCATCGAGAACTCAGTAATATTCCTCGGTGATAATGTTCTGTCATTACGCATCCCGAGAACGTCCGATGGCACCTTTCAGGGCAACATCTCTACCATCGAGACCATGCTCGAGACTGAAGCAAAAACCTATGTGCCAGGACATGGACCGACGGGAGACAGGGCCATGGTCGAAACATACCTGAGTTACCTGACCCTGGTCTATAAAGCCGCTCAAAAGGCTTTCGAGGAAGATCTCGACAGCAGCGATGTGATCAGCATCACCCAGGAGACGACCGCAGACTATAAAGACTGGCAGGGTTATGATGACCTGCTGGGACCACAGGGTGCGCAGGCGTATAGTGAAGTTGAAGCGGCTGAGTTTTAGTATTTAGCTATCATCTCGAACCGGTTGACCTGTCATCTCGAACGAAGCTGAGAGATCTTGAGTTGACGACGATGTTATTTAATTGAAATCTAAGATACAGCTCTATTTTAAAATTCTAAAAAAGATCTGTCTCGTTGGTCGAGATGATAGTAGTGGTTTATGGATGACAGAGAAATTCATAGATTACAGATTAATTATAAATCCCATGCTCACGCGTAGAAAGGAAATTGATCTTCGGCCACTTCTCGATGGTCATATCAAGATTAACCCGCGTCGGGGCGATATAGGCAAGGTCACCGGCGTGATCGAGGGCCAGGTTGGTCGTCTGGCGTGCCTTGAACTTCGCCAGCTCCTTGTCATCATCGCATTCCACCCAGCGCGCAGTGGTGACATTGACCGCTTCGAAATTGCAGTCGACGCCGTACTCGTCCATCAGTCGATGCTTGACCACTTCGAACTGCAGCACACCGACGGCCCCCAGGATCAGATCATTATTATGCAGCGGACGGTAGAGCTGGGTCGCCCCTTCCTCGCATAACTGCATTAATCCTTTCTGCAGCGCCTTCATCTTCAACGGATCTTTCAACTGTGCCCGCCTGAACAGTTCAGGGGCAAAATTCGGGATACCGGTAAATGACAGGTCTTCTCCCATGGTAAAGGTATCGCCAATACGCATGGTGCCGTGGTTATGCAGGCCGATAATATCACCGCTGTAGGCCTCATCGACATGTTCACGATCCGACGCCATAAAGGTCACGGCATCTGCAAGCTTGATATCTTTACCCAGGCGAACATGTTTAACTTTCATGCCTTTTTTATAGATACCAGAACAGATGCGGACAAAAGCGATACGGTCACGATGTCCCGGATCCATGTTCGCCTGGATCTTGAATACAAAGCCGGTGAATTTATCTTCTTCAGGTTCTACGATACGGCTCTGAGTCGCGCGAGCTCGTGGTGACGGCGCGAAGTCATTCAATGCATCGAGCAGTTCGCCGACACCGAAGTTATTTATACCTGAACCAAAGAATACCGGGGTCAGCTCACCTTTCTGATATGCGCCCAGGTCGAATTCGTGACTGGCACCTTTCACCAGCTCGATCTCTTCACGCAGCTCTTCCGCCATATGACCGAGTACCTCATCAAGCTGTGGATTATCCAGTCCTTCGACAACATCACCTGCCTGTATCTTGCCGCCATGTGTCGCGCTGAAAAAATGCACGGTATCGGTGGCAAGATTAAAAACACCCCTGAAGTTTTTACCCATGCCGATGGGCCAGGTAATCGGTGCACATTGAATATTCAGAATGTCCTCGATCTCATCGAGTATGTCGATGGGTTCGCGTGCTTCCCGGTCCATCTTGTTAACAAAGGTAATGATCGGCGTGGTGCGCAGGCGGCAGACTTCCATCAATTTGATGGTCCTCTCCTCGACACCTTTCGCCGCATCGATCACCATCAGTGCCGAGTCGACAGCTGTCAGCGTACGGTAAGTATCCTCGGAGAAGTCAGCATGTCCGGGCGTATCCAGCAGGTTGATGATGCAGTCTTTATGTGGAAACTGCATGACAGATGATGTTACGGAGATCCCGCGCTGCTTCTCCAGCTCCATCCAGTCGGATGTGGCATGACGTGCGGCTTTTCTGCCCTTGACGGTTCCCGCCATCTGGATCGCGCCGCCGAACAGCAGTAGTTTTTCTGTCAGCGTGGTCTTACCCGCATCGGGGTGAGAGATAATGGCGAAGGTCCGCCGGCGTTTTACTTCATCTAAATAAGCCATAGCGGCGCAATTATACAGGCTTAACAGAATAACGAAACCGCTCTGAGCGAAACAGCTTCCTGGGATAACTGCAAAGTCGAAATCTGGTTACACTAGGCCATACACACGCCAGCCTGGAAGTCACCAGCGCCGGTTATAGTCGATATTCACTGCACCCGGCATCATGTCCGGGTTACTGCCGACCGCACAACGCTCAGCATCCAGGTTGTCATACCAGTCACGATAGTTCAGCATCACTGTCGGTGACATGATGCAGTATTTCTGGCCGAACGGGTGCCCGAGATGCAACAGCAGGTGACCGATCTCGTGGGTCAGCAACGCGGCAGAGTAATTCACTATCTGCTCATCTGAGTACGTCTCATCCTGCCGCAAGGTGGTCAACAGTTCTGAATCATTCAACATCGGGTAGACCATGATGTAAGCGTAACTGGAAAAAACCGTATTTTTATTGTAGGTGGTGGTGCCTGCAGTAACCCCACCCCGGATCGATGAATGCACGTCCATCGCATATTTTTCCGCGCTGGCGACCAGTTGATTGGTTATCACGATATCGTAAGACAGTTCACCGTAGCCGAGGCTGTCCCACCACACCCATTCATGATAAGCACCGTTCTCCAGCACCGGTTTACCATCGTCTGCCCGTTGTGCATGCCAGAACTCAAGCCGCGAGATCAGGGTATCGACAAGGGCGTAAGAGAACTCGATAAAGTCTCGTGGTTTTATCTCTGGATGCAACAGGTAAGGCTGTGCAAACTCGATGACGTTTCTTTTATTGCCTGCATAATTCTCCAGGGTCTTGAACACGGACTGCTGCATTGCTTCACGCAGCTGTTCATCGATGTGTTCAATATCGACAATCTCATCCCGTCGTGCGCTTAATACCTTAGCGCTCAACTGTTTGAATATATCTTCGATGGGGATCGTATCTACATCCGAAAAAATAATATCGATATCGAAGTACTGCTTCACCATCTGCTGGCTGCGTGTCAATATCCTGCTTAGCTGTTCATCGCTCAACGTCTTGAATCGCGGGTTAACCACGCTGGCAACACGCAGCTTGACAGGCTGTCGAGACAGCTCAGGTAACGCCACCGTAGCCCAGTCATCTGTCGCTGACTTTTTATCTGGCTCACCAGTATTACAGGCAGTAATGAAACACAACAGAAATGACGACAGCAATAACCTGCAGTAAGACCTGTACAGAACTTTTGAAATTTTATGGCTCATCTCATACAGGTTACCGGGCAATGAAAATCACTCCGTTCAACAGCTAAGAGCCTTTTTGCAGTGTCAGCAGGCTAACTATTACTGGAGAGATACTTGGCCAGTATGATCGCATCTTCGCGGCCGTTATCAGCAGGATAATATGCCTTGCGCACACCCAGTTCATGAAAACCTTCAGACTGATAGAGCAACTGCGCATTTATATTGGAACGCCTCACTTCGAGTAATACCATGTCGATATCAGTCTGGTTCGACTTTTTAACGAGGTGGCGCAACAGGTAACGACCGAGACCCTTGCCCTGATACTCAGGATCGATACAGACATTGAGAATGTGTGCCTCACCCGGTGACAGCATCAAGATACCATAACCGATGACCACGTTGTCCAGCGTCATCACCCAGGCATTATGGCCTACTCGCAGGCAGTCTCGAAATATACCTAATGTCCAGGGATGCGGATAAGCCCTGTTCTCGATAGCGACAACCTGCTTCAGATCAGTATAATTCATCGTCCGCAATTCGACCTGCGAACTCATCTCTTCATGCATATTTTGACTATCTACT
>CBDUKK010000212.1:0-4149 GCA_965367795.1 uncultured Gammaproteobacteria bacterium | reverse complement strand
TGAGCAAATACGTCGCATAATTTACTACGCCGTGACCGACTTCGCTTAATTTAATTGTTAAGGAAATCAAATTAAAAGCCCGGCATCCGCAGATGCCGGGCTTTTTTTAATTGCAATTGAACCACCAGATATATATCACTTTCGAGTCACAATAACACTTCTATACGTCACTTCGTTTAGCTTCCTGCCAACTCTCATGTTTTCTCAACTTTTTTCAAAAGGTCTATGCTGTAAATACCTGCTACTGCTGACATTGTTCACCACGGTCGCAAATGCAGCTGACTCAGACAACATAGTAAGACGAGCACAGCAACAGGCAAAACAACAGCAGCTATGGAAACAGGCAGAATGGATAAATCTACTCCATTACGTAGGAAATGGAGATTCGCCCGATGACTACGATACCCCGATCAGAGACAAACATTTTTTCCTGGCCGAGGACGGAGCAGAAAACGCTGAGTCAGAATTACTCGCCACTATCGCGGGGTTTTATGATACTGATTTAAAGGATGATCTGAATCCACAGTGCCGCTTTGTCGCCAGGTTAAACTGGTTAACAGAAATAAAAATTATCGATAAAAAAACGCTGCCAACCGTACATTGTGGCGAGTATTTAGAGTGGCGGACATTTGTCCAGCCAAAGCACGCTAGCCTGATCTTCCCCACCTATCACCTCAACAGCCCTTCCTCGATGTATGGTCACACTCTCTTGCGCCTTGATCCTGCGGAAGACAAGGGCGAATCACAGTGGCTGTCTGTCGCCGTTAACTTTGGCGCAAACGTACCGGATGGCGAAAGCTCGATACTCTATACCTACAGGGGACTGGCGGGCGGTTATAACGGTACATTTGTTACTGACCATTATTTTAAAAAGATCCAGGAATATAATCGCATCGAACACCGGGATATATGGGAATACCCGCTGAATCTAACGACCGAAGAAACTGAACGGCTGGTCACTCATCTCTGGGAATTACAGGACATCAATTTTGACTACTATTTTTTTGATGAGAACTGTTCATATCGATTACTCGAGCTTCTCGAAGTTGCCCGTCCCGGCATAGAGCTCACAGATGAATACATCTTAACCGCGATCCCTATCGATACGGTGAAAGCCGTCAAGGCGGCAGGTATGACAGAAACACCGAAATACCGCCCTGCCCGAGTGACGACGATCTCATACATGCTGCAGCAGATCCCGGAGCAATACCATGACATGGTCATCCAGTTATCAGAGAATATAGAAGTAAGTAAAAGCCCTGCTTTCACCAGCCTGTCCAGAGATGAGCAACGTGAGATCATCGAGATCGCCTATAAGTACCTGCGTTACCAGCATTCAGAAAGCCGCGATCCAAGCATCGCTAAACGAAGTTTTCAATTACTGAAACTAAGGAACACTTATCCAGTGAGTAATGAGATTGAAGTTCCTGCACCGGTCTCACCAGATAATGGCCATGGAAGTAAACGCACGTCATTTGTACTAGGCCAGAGGCTCGACAACAATTATGGCGAATTCGGCTTTAAGATGTCGTTCCATGACCTCGAAGACAACGAAAAAGGGTTCCTGCAGGGTGCACAGATCAACATGGCCAGCATACAGATCCGCGCAGAGGAAAATGAATCGGTCAGCCTGTACAAACTCGATTTGATCGACATCTTTTCCCTGGCACCCCGGACACAGTTTTTCAAACCTGTGGCCTGGCGTATATACACCGGCTTTGAGAGACAATGGACCAATGAAGTCGATCAGTTGACCTACCACCTTACCGGCGGTGGCGGCGGTAACTGGAAATTCCTGGGTAACAACCAGTTTTACACGCTTGCAACCGGGCGCCTTGAGATCAACAAACACATGAATCACACCATCGAGCCGGGTCTAGGGTTCATATCGGGGCTGCTGTCGCACTTCGGCTGGAGTACTGCACGCCTGGAGGTTAGTGGTGAACACTTTACCGGTGACATGTACCGATTAAGAGCATTATATGTTCAGAACTTTGTGATCAACACAAATAACTCGATCAAATTTTTTGCGCAATACGAATGGCAGGAAGATGATGTTGAGTTTTCTGATATCAACCTTGGCTACCAATATTACTTCTAGAATGTCATGGAAGCTTTAATCATCAACATCGTCATGAATTATTATAAAATACAACCATGGAACTACCGCAAATAGATGATTATCGCTCTTTATTATTGAATGACGTACCGTTACTGGATGTCCGAGCACCCGTGGAATTTGATCAGGGAGCATTCCCACTCGCAGAAAACTTTCCTTTGATCAACGACCAGGAACGAGAAGCGATAGGCATCCGCTACAAAAACCTGGGACAGGATGAAGCTATAAAACTTGGACACGATCTGGTTCAGGGTGGAACGAAGTCACAGCGTGTACAACATTGGCAGGACTTCTTCGAGCAGAACCCACAGGGCGTACTCTATTGTTTTCGTGGCGGCATGCGTTCGAAGATATCGCAGCAATGGATATATGAACAAACCGGAACCATCTATCCCAGGATTAAAGGTGGTTATAAAGCCATGCGTCGTTTTCTGATCGACGAATTAGAGATATCCGCGCAGCAGCTCAAGCCAGTGATGCTCGGCGGCCGAACCGGTATCGGAAAGACGGTCTTACTGCAACGATTAGATCAACAGGTCGATCTCGAAGGCCTCTATCACCACCGTGGTTCGGTTTTTGGCAAACATGTGACACCGCAGCCATCACAGATCGATATAGAGAACAGGCTGTCTATCGAACTACTTAAGATAAGAAATAAAGAATACTCTCAGATCGTTTTAGAAGATGAAGGCACAAACATCGGTTCCAGAGCGATCCCGGACGTACTGTTCGCGAAGATGAAGCAGTCACCGCTAATCCTGCTGGAAGCCGGTATCGATGAGCGTATCGATATCACGTTCCAGGAATATATCATCGAATCTCTGGCTGAACACCAGCTATACAATGGTGATGAAGCAGGATTTGAATCGTGGTCGAATCAGCTGCAGACATCTATCGACAAGATACAACGGCGCCTCGGTGGTGTCCGTCACAAAGAACTTCAAACACTGCTCAGTGATGCTATCCAGAGGCAATTATCTACGGGCGATGCAGAACGGCACAAAGACTGGATAAAGTTATTGCTGGTTGACTATTATGACCCGATGTATGATTTTCAAACTGAAAAGAAACTCGACCGAGTTGTATATAGAGGCACACAAGAAGAAGTTCTCGGTTACCTGAAAGAACAGCATAACATCTCTTAAGATTATCCTACTGATAGCTGACCTTTTTTACATATTCATAAGAACAGTCTTAAAGTCCAGTTTATTTTAACTATTTTTTTAGTGCTCGTTAATTTATTCATATTATTTAGTGATATCTGATTTTATCAAAAACACCTGGTAGACAACATGGCTAAAACGGCTAGCAGACGCATTGACCCCTTAGTTAGTCCAGACTGCTGCGCCATCAGGATCAGTCACTTTCACCCTGTAATAGTCAGCAGAGACTCTTGATGCATGGAGGATAGCACTGGCTTTATTATCGTAGCTTTCCAGTAAAGTCCATGGTTGAGAATCATTGTTCGGTTTATATTCTACTTTCCACATATTTCAACTTCCGATCATGGTATATCATGATCCTATATTCAAAAATAATTCTATTTACATACAATTTATTTTTTTGATTTCGTTATAGATTAAAAACTACACCGGTAAAAACACAAACAAGGATGAAGATCAAAACCCAGACACCGATCTCAAGCATCACCTTATCCTGCTGGTTTAACGTCATGTGCTTCATCGTTTCATCTCGTTTTCATTATTGTTGTTATTAGTACTGCAACATGCATGCCAGTAAAAATATTCTCTTTTTAGGATACGTATAATTCGATAAATAATGCAGGTAGATGGCCAGATGCACGCGATAACGGCCAATCAGCCGTCTCTCTGCCTTTATCAACCAGCAGATTTACTGGCTTTCGGTTGACAACCACGCCCGTGTAAAACCGGATAATGTCAAATTTCTGTCACAAGACGTTATAGATACGTCATATTCGTACGATCGGCATGTTTGAATCGGACAGCAAGAGTGCCTGTCACAGGTGAGGAGATGTCAGAACAACAAGGTCAATCCTGATATAAATAGTG
>CBDUKK010000211.1:0-4154 GCA_965367795.1 uncultured Gammaproteobacteria bacterium | reverse complement strand
GAAGACTAGGCAGCTAACTGCTCTACCATCTCCACCATTGCATCAACATCAAGAATACTGACACTGGCGCCATTGATACGTACTTTTTGCGCGACCATCGGATGCGTCTCTTCTACCTCAACGTCACTTTTAATCTGGTCACGGGTAAAATGACTGACATGTGGAACACCTGACATCACCAGACCAAGATAAGGATGATCACTGACATTACCTGACTTACCTACTGCGTATAACACCACGGCCTGTGTGTTCAGGTTAACTTTGGAAATCTTCTCGCCACCAGAGGCTTCGAATGAAAGCAGTGGAACATCTGCACCACGCCATGTCATCTTGCCCAGGTACCAGTCAGGACCAGTCCCGTCCTGCTCGATATCTTTTACAGAGATGATCTCAGCGACCAGCGCATTCGGCACGATAACATTTTCCTTACGCAGTGTAAGAATGACGCATTTGATTTCTTGTTTGTCTTTAGCCATAAACTAATCTCTGGTGTTCTCTATCATCTAGTCAACTAGAATGCGGTGTGCAATATATCGTTAATATTACTGACCAGGTCATCTTCCTGGAACGGCTTACCAAGATACTTATTAACACCGATCTGCATCGCTTTATCTTTATGCTTGGAACCTGTCCTCGAGGTGATCATGATTATCGGCAGGTTTTTCAGACGATCATCATTCCTCACGAAACTCGCAACCTCAAACCCGTCCATACGTGGCATCTCGATATCGAGCAGCATCAGGTCAGGCATACATTCCTGCAACTGGCTGGTTGCATCAACCCCGTCTTTCGCAAGTATCACATCGATCCCATAACGCGAGAGCATACGCTCCGTGACCTTACGGATAGTAATAGAGTCATCCACCACCATGATCGTTTTACGCTCATCGACGAAGACAGGCTCCGCTTCTTCTACGACTGGCACATGTTCTTTAAACAGACTGTCGGCAACGACAAGTGCAGACATCTCGAGAATAAGCACCACACGTCCGTCTGCAAGGATTGTAGCCCCGGCGATGCCGCGGACACTACCGATCTGCAAACCGACCGGCTTCACCACGATCTCACGTCGACCTAACAGGTCTTCTACATGAAGCGCGAAATGCTTGTCACCGACATGCACGAGCAATACCGGGAACAGTTGCAACTGTTTAGAATAATCCCCCTGGGTTCCGGTTAACATACCACCGAGATGCTTCAGCTCATACTCGATCCCATTAAACTCATAGTGACTGTTTTCGCTGTCATAGAAACGTTGTAATTCCAGGCCGGTAATTCGTACGACGCCTTCGATACTGGCTAACGGAATAGCAAAAACATCATCCGTGGTACTGACCAGCAGTGCCTGGTTAATCGCAAGCGTTAGCGGTAGACGTATATGGAAGGTGGTGCCTTTGCCTGCTACAGTTTGAATATCAAGCACACCGCCTAGCTGTTTGATCTCGCTGTCGACAACGTCCATGCCAACGCCGCGTCCAGAAACTTGTGAAACCTCATCAGCCGTACTGATACCCGACTGCAGGATAAACTGTAACGCGTCATGATCAGACAGATTAGAGTCTGCTGTGATAAGACCCTGTTTGATCGCTTTCGCCCGAACTTTTTCGACATCGATACCAGAACCATCGTCTTTAACATCGATGACAACGTCCGTACCCTGCCTGTCGACACTTATCTTGATACTTCCGGTTTCATCTTTGCCTAGCGACTTTCTGACTTCGGGCAGCTCGATACCATGCGCTACTGCATTACGTAACATATGCTCAAGTGGTGCGATAATTCGGTCGAGCACAGTACGGTCGACCTCACTGTTGTCACCGATAATTTCGACTTCGACTTCTTTACCCAACTCACGTGATATCTGGCGGACGATGCGGCGCAAGCGTGATGAAAGGCCGCCAAAACGAACCATACGGGTACGCATCAGACCTTCCTGAAGGTCTGTACTAATACGTGATTCCTGCACCAGCAGAGTCTCAGAGTCACGCGTGATTTCTTTCAGGATCTCGTTGATACTGTCGACGTCACCCGCCGTTTCACCGAGGCTTCGTGTCAGTTGCTGCATCGTGGAGTACTGATCCATTTCCAGTGGATCGAAATTCTCATCAAAACTATCGGATTCTTTCTCATAACCAGAACGGATCTGGATCTCAGTTTCGATCTCCAGCTTTCTTAACTGTTCTTTCAGACGTACCACCGTCTGCGTTAGCTCGGAAAGGTTATAACCAAAGTCAGATATCTGTTTGCCCATGCGAGCATGATAGATATTCACCTCACCAGCATAGTTAACCAGGCTGTTCAGCAGGTCAGATCGGACACGAACCTGCTCCTGTGAGTCCTTGAAGCTAACATCGGTCGCACGTTCACCCCAATGAGGTTTATCCTGCTCTTCATCATCAGCTCTTCTGGCCAGTTTTGCAGCCGCCTTTTTTTCCGCCTCCTGTTTGCTGGCTTCATCTTCTACTGGCGGCTTAGCATCACCACCTGGCAACAGGGAAGAGATATCGATATCTTCCAGCTCTTCATCGTGCTCGCTTGATTCGAGTTCGCTAAAATCGACATCGAAGCGCTCTACCGAACGTTTTTCTTCGACTTCACCTCGCATCAACATCTCGATGCGATTATTCAAATTATTTGCTGTTATTAATGCCTCACGCTTCCTGACGCTGCCAAGCATACTGGTCAATACATCGAGCGCTTCCTGCAGCAGATCAAATAGAGTTTTGTCAGCACTAACTTTATTCTCATCGACCAAAACCACCAGTGATTCGAGGTTATGCGTCAGATTACCTACTGGTGTTAGCTCAGCCATACGCGCACCACCTTTCAAGGTATGCATGTTTCGCTGTAATTGATGTATATGTTCTGTGGAATTCGGGGTGTTTCTGATCTCGCTTAATGTCTCTTCACAGCTTTCGAGTAACTCGTCTGCTTCTTCGAGGAAGATATCGATCAGCTCATCATCGATATCACCATATGACATCGGTACTGATGCTTCTTCTAATACTTCCTGAGCCACCGGTTGCACGGTACTGACGGACTGCTCGGCATAAGAGTCTTCTATACTAAGATCTTCTTCAGCACCTGGCTCTAATTCAGACATATCGATACTGAGATCATCACCTGAAGATATACCCTCAATTTCGGGCGCTTCAACTCTCGCATCAACATCGATAGCCTCATCGATATGATGAGTTTCTACAGCAATGGTTTCACTTACATCGGCAGGTGTCGTTCTATCCTGCCAGGATTTCTGTAACTGTTCCTGTATTTCATGCTGAACAACTTTGTTTATCTTGTCCTGCAAAACCTTGTCATGCGACGGTAACTTTCCTTTTTCAACCAGTGATAACATACCGGTTATCGCCTGCTCAATCTCTCTGAGTACGCTGGTTACCTCATCAGGAATATCATCCTGACCTCCTTCCTGGCGGGCTTTCACGTATTTTTCTGCTGCACCGCTTATATCTGCGATAGCTTCGACATCTGCAGTGCGAGCACTTCCGTAAAGCGTATGAAAAGCGCGGATCAAAGTCTTGTCTGCTTTTAATGGCTTATGTTTCTCTACACTCTCGTCAATTAACAGTCTGATGCTTGATATATGGCTCTGGCTTTCATCATAGTAGATCTTGAGTAACATCGGATCCAGATCGAGGTCCTCGTCTGATGCAGCAACAACAGTTTCGCCTTCATCGATCTCAATCTCGTATTCTTCATAGGCTTCAGATGATTTAGACAGATCGATGAACACCTCATCATCAGATATCTCACCACTCTCATCTTTTACTTCTTCACTAACGGACAATTCTGTATCGAATTCATCATCGTTCATCAAAGCTGAGTCTAAAGTGATAACTTCTTCTATATCTTCAGCGTCAACTTCATTCGCTTCTGTTATGGAGATTTCTTCTATGTCAAGGGAACTGGTAGCGTCATCATCTTCTACATCAGCAGCCAATGTCTCAAAAGGATCCTGCTCGACCTCGAACTCCACCTCGTGCAGTGCGATTTCAGGCACATCGACCGATACCTCTTCGATGACATCCTCGGTAGCAGGCTCTAATTCGATAAGATCACTTTCATCAACGCTAGAAACGTCTATTTCTTGATCGACGCTTTCTATATAGCGCTCTTCTGCAACCGGCTCTTCTGCA
>CBDUKK010000210.1:0-4189 GCA_965367795.1 uncultured Gammaproteobacteria bacterium | reverse complement strand
ACAAAAATATCATCACTGAAAATGAATATAACAGCCTGATCGAAGCGGATGCAGCGGTACAGAACGCGATCAAGGTCGATGAATTTTCATTGACTGGCTGGAACGTAGAAACACCTTAATCATGACATCGTCATTGCGATCCCGACATGGATACAGGGATCGCAATGACGAGAATATTTTTACAAAAAGAGAAAAGCTATGAGTAATGAATGTGCCCGTAAAGTTTATATCGTCGATGGCAGTCGCACACCACAGCTGAAATCACGTGGCAAGGTCGGCCCGTTTTCACCGGGCGATCTCGCCGTAGCCGCAGCCAGGCCGTTACTGCTGCGCAACAACTTTCCGCTTGATGCACTGGATGAGGTCATCCTCGGCTGTATGATGCCAGGCGAACGTGAAGCCAATGTCGGACGCGTGGTCGCATTACGCCTCGGCATACCGCTCAGCGTTCCGGCATGGACCGTACAACGCAACTGTGCCTCGGGCATGCAGTCGGTTGATTCTGCTTTCAAGAATATAAGCAATGGCGATTCTGACCTGGTACTGGCCGGTGGTACTGAATCCATGAGCTGGGCTCCGGTACTGTTCAATCACACCATGGTCAACTGGCTGGGCGAGATGATGCGCTCGCGCTCTGTCGGCCAGAAGCTCTCGACTATCTTGAAGCTGCGAGCAAAACATTTTAAACCGGTCATCGCCCTGCTCCATGGACTGACCGATGATACCGTCGGCCTGAACATGGGCGAGACAGCAGAGATCATCGCTGATAATTTCGGCATCACACGTGAGCAGATGGATGCGTACGCGATGGCCAGTCATCACCGTCTCGCCGAAGCACATGCCGCCGGACATCTCGATGAGATCGAAGTACTGTATGATGGCAAAGGTAACTATTATGACCATGACGACGGTGTTCGTCCTGACTCGACCATGGAGAGCCTGGGCAAACTGCGCCCGGCTTTTGACAGGAAATACGGCAAAGTGACCGCCGGCAACAGCGCACAGATCACAGACGGTGCATCCTGGCTGTTACTGGCCAGTGAAGACGCGGTTAAAAAGTATGACCTGCCGGTACTCGCATCGATCACTGATACCCAGTGGGCAGGACTCGACCCGGCCGTGATGGGTATGGGGCCGGTACATGCCATGACACCGATCATGCAGCGCCACCAGCTGACGATCGATGACATCGACTACTGGGAGATCAATGAAGCGTTTGCCACGCAGGTGCTCGGTTGTGTGCAGGCATGGCAGCAGGATGACTATTGCCGGGACAACCTGGACCTGGAACAGGCCATGGGTAAGATCCCGCACGACAGATTGAACATCGATGGCGGCGGTGTCAGTTGCGGACACCCCGTAGGTGCCAGCGGTGCACGTATCATCCTGCATCTATGCAAGATCCTGCAGCGCACTAATGCCCGACAGGGCATGGCCAGTCTCTGTATCGGTGGCGGCCAGGGTGGCGCGATGCTGATACAGAATGAATCTGAAACACTAACCAATGCTGAGGCTGCCTGATGTCTGACCAGAATTCACCACAAGTCACTTCTCAGCCTGCTAACTGGAAAGTTGAAATCGACGGTAACAACATTGCCTGGCTGCATTTTGATATGCCGGGCACCTCTGCCAATCTCCTGTCACAGGCGGCCATCAAAGAACTGGATGATATCATCAAGGGCTTCGAGCGGGAGCTTCCCCGAGCCGTCATCATCCTTTCTGATAAGAAAGACAGTTTTATCTTCGGCGCCGATATCAAGGAATTTACCGCGCTGGATAACAAGGAACAGGCACTGGCTTTCATGCATAACGGCCACGACCTGGTGAACCGTATCGAGGCCTTATCCTGCCCGACCGTGAGCATGGTCCATGGCCTGTGCTTCGGCGGAGGTACCGAGCTGTCCCTGGCCTGCGACTATATCGTGGCCTCCGATGACAAGAAAACAAAGATCGGACTGCCCGAGATAAAGCTTGGCATACATCCCGGTTATGGCGGAACAGCGAGATCGATCGAACGTTGCGGGCCATTGGCCGCGATGGGCATCATGCTTACCGGGCGCGCACTGACAGCACGTGCAGCAAAGAAGATAAGACTGATCGATGAAGCGGTGCCGATAAGACAGTTGAGAGCCGCTGCCGAGAAACATGCCTTATTTGCACCTGGGCGCAAGGCACTACCGTTACACATACGATTGACCAACAACGCGTTAATACGCCCACTGATCGCCGCACAGATGCGTAAACAGGTAGCCTCGAAAGCCAGCCCCGAACATTACCCGGCACCCTACTCGCTCATCAGCCTGTGGCAGAAATATGCCGGCAATAAAAAGCAGATGCTGGCGCAGGAAGCGATCGCCGTTGCAGAACTGGCAACAACCGATACCGCGAGAAACCTGGTGCGTGTTTTCTTCCTGCAGGAAAGCCTGAAGAGCCAGGGTAAGAAGATCGATTTCGATGTCGAACATGTGCATGTCATCGGTGGTGGCATCATGGGCGGTGATATCGCATCCTGGTGTGCCATACAGGGCTACTCTGTGACCGTACAGGACCAGGACCCGGCGAGGCTGGCGCAGACTATCAAACGTGCACAATATTCGTTCAAGAAGAAATTCAAGCGCGATAGAAGAGCTATCCGGGATGCCAACGACCTGCTCACGGCAGACCATCGCGGTGCCGGTGTGCATCGTGCCGATATCGTCATCGAAGCCATCTTTGAAGATGTTGCGGTAAAGCGCTCACTCTATGAATCCATCGAACCGAAGATGAAAGCGGATGCCATCCTGGCGACGAACACCTCGAGCATCAAGCTGGAAGATCTCAGCTCCTGCCTGAAACGACCCGGTCGACTGGTCGGCCTGCATTTCTTTAACCCGGTCGCACTGATGCCCTTAGTCGAGATAATACGCGGCGATGAGACCGATGAGAGCGTCGTGCAACAGGCACTGGCTTTCGGCAAGAATATCGGCAAACTGCCTCTAGCCGTTAAGAGCTCACCCGGGTTCCTGGTCAACAGGATATTGATGCCTTACCTGCTGGAAGCTGTCACCATGGTCGATGAAGGCATCGCACCTGAAGTGATCGATAGAGCAGCCACCGATTACGGTATGCCGATGGGGCCGATAGAACTCGCCGACGCTGTCGGACTGGATATCTGTAAATCAGTCGCAAATATTTTATCTGACGCGCTCGGCATGGAGTTGCCGGCTAACCTGCAGGCGTTATCTGATAAAAAGCTGGGTAAGAAAACCGGTGAAGGTTTCTACAAGTACAAAAACGGTAAGCCAGTCAAGAACAAGAGTGCTCGCTATTCGAACCCGCAGGAAGTTCAGGACAGGCTGGTGATGCGTCTGATCAACGAAGCAGCTGCGTGCCTGCGTGAAGGCATCGTCGAGGAGAAAGACCTGATCGATGCCGGGGTGATCTTCGGTACCGGTTTTGCCCCGTTCAGAGGTGGACCACTGGAATATATCAGGAGCACTGGCGCAGACAAGCTGTCTGAGACCATGGATCAGTTAAAAGGAAAATTTGGTGACCGCTTCGAGAAAGATGCTGGCTGGTCTGAAGTGTATTAGTTCTGACTTAATCTAACAGGTTGAGGTATTAATCTAGATACAACCTGACAGCTCACGATGATTTAAAGCCAACCAAAATCACCCATTCTAGGTGTTATTCATCTAAGGCCGCTTCCACAAAGCGGACGCCCATGAAATGATTGCGACAGAGAAAAAACGACACTTTTTCCTCGGTCAGTAATAATAAAAATAATTCTCGCGAAGACGCAGAGACGCAGAGAAAAGATTATTATTTTTGTTTTTTTCTTTGCGCCTTTGCGTCTTCGCGAGAAAAATTATTTTTATCTGTTCGGGCGCTCAAGACCGACTGTTGCTGGTCAGGTGATTTGACTGGTTTTCATAGCCTGGGCGTCTCTTGTCGACCCTGACTGCCTGAGCAGAAGAATTTTTAATCTTCCGCGAATGAATGCGAATAAACGCAAATAAAAACAATATTTGCTAACGATCGTCATACAGACCATAACACTGTGGAGCGGGATGGGTATTATGTTTGGTTCATGTTTAGCTGTATGGCAAAATTATTCACTGATCGTTCAGGAAGGCAAACACTCTCTAACTAAAGTTTTTAATTTGCGTTTATTCGCGTTCATTCGCGGAAAAAATGTTCTTACTTAAAG
>CBDUKK010000209.1:0-4201 GCA_965367795.1 uncultured Gammaproteobacteria bacterium | reverse complement strand
GTCAATGAATCGAGAGGCTGATAGTTGTTTAGATCCAGAAAAGAAATCGTTTTGCTCATTTACTATGTACCTGGTATGTACCGAAAAAAACATTAGTTACATTCGTGACGATGCAGGTCGACCATAAAATTTAACCCGGTGTACCACTCTGTTCGGTGACATCGATATATAGTTTTAGTCGCTGCCCGGGCTGTATGTATTTACCTTTGATCGTGTTCCAGCGGTGCAGGTCTTTAACATTTACACGGTACTTGCTGGCGATAGTGGAAAGCGAGTCACCGTTTCTAACCGTATAGTGTATCGATTTAACGGTACTGTTCGGGTTATGAGTTTTCTTCCGAGCACTGGTGGTGCTGGACTTCGATGACCATACCACCAGTTTTTGCCCTTGTTTTAAAGGGTCACGTATTGCCATACCATTCCACTTTGCCAGCTTATGCATATCGACATCGTACTTCCTCGATATGGTCCAGAAACTCTCACCTTGCTGAACCCGGTGGTTGATCCGCGTTTTATTCTTTCCGCGTTTTATATTCTGAGTCGCCTTCAGACGCTGTGGTGAAGACAGGGCATAGCTGGAATTGTTTTTGCTGGAGACAGGTATCATCAGGTATTTACCTGCACGGATGTTATTGCCTCGTATATTGTTTACTTTCTTCAGGTGCTTGACAGAGGTGTTATATTCCACTGCTATTTCACTCAAGGTCTCACCCGATTTAATCTTGTGGCGTGTCCAGCGCAGATGTTTGTCGGCGGGTAATTCGGAGTAATTCTTTTCGAAGATCTCGGCAGACTCGACAGGCAGGATCAGGCTGTGTGGTCCATTCGGGTCGGTCGCCCAACGGTTAAACGCCGGGTTGTAATTGTACAGGGTCTCAAGGTCCAGATCGGCCAGTTCTGCGGCCAGTGCCAGGTCAATCTGTGCATTTGCCTGTACCTGTCTGAAGCCGGGAGCATCGGGGATGCAGCGCAGACTGACGTTATATTGTTCCGGGTCGGTGATGATGGCTTTCAATGCCAGCAGTTTTGGCACGTAAGCACGTGTTTCTTTCGGTAGTTTTAGATGCCAGAAGTCGGTGGGTTTATTCAGTTTTTTATTGCGTTTTATGGCTCGCTTCACGGTGCCTGAACCGGAGTTGTATGCAGCCAGGGCCAGCATCCAGTCGCCCTTGAATTGTTTGTTAAGGCTCTCAAGGAAGTTCAGGGCTGCCTGGGTAGAGGCATAGATATCACGTCGTCCATCGTACCACCAGTTTTGTTTCAGGCCGTAGTGTTTTCCGGTAGAAGGGATGAACTGCCAGATTCCAGCCGCTCGGCCATGTGAATAGGCGAATGGCTGATATGCGCTTTCGACGATGGGTAACAGGACCAGTTCGGTAGGCAGATCACGTTTTTCGGCTTCTTCCAGGATGTAATAGATAAACGGGTCAGCCCGTCGCATGACACGTTGTATGTATTCCGGATGACGTGCGATCCAGTCGATCTCATCCTGCAGTGATTTATGCTGTACATCGTCGGGCAGTTTGAACCCAGCCCTGATACGTGGCCAGATGCTTACCGTAGATTCTGTGTTCAGGTAAAGCTCTTCGAATTTGTCAAACTCCAGATCTTCGAAGGATATTTCTTCTATAGCATCGTCTTGAAGCGATCGCTCATCAGTCCTCGCCGCAGTAGTAGATAACGGGGTGACGTCAGTAACTCCGGAATGTTCAAGCTGGCTGCTTCTTGTTTCGTTACACGCGATGAGGATGCTAGCGCTGGCCAGTATAAAGACAGGTTTTAACACAGAGAGATATTGCATGGGGTGAAGTAAGTTTTTCAAGGTATCAACACTATTAATTTTATTATCTAGGTTATGGCAACATTATCTCATTGCTTAAGTTAGCTGTCATAGGCAGTAACCAGATCTGATCAAGTTCTAACTGGTTTTCTGTATAATATCGCGAGGTAAGAGACAACTTGCCATAAATCATGTTCGTTATAGTTTAAATTGTACAACATCAACACAGAAATGGGCCGATATGAGCGCAAATATTGTAGAAATATATACTGATGGCGCCTGCCGTGGGAATCCTGGTCCGGGTGGCTGGGGCGCCAGCTTACGCTTCAATGGAAAGCAAAAGGACCTTTATGGTTCTGAGGCCAACACCACTAACAACAGGATGGAGTTGATGGCCGTCATCCAGGCGCTGGAATCTTTGACCCGGCCCTGTGCGGTAAAGATATATACTGACTCGAAGTATGTCCTGGAAGGTATGACAAAATGGATGCCTAACTGGAAAAAACGCGGCTGGAAAACGGCGGCAAAAAAGCCGGTAAAAAACGCTGAGCTCTGGCAGCGCCTGGATACTGCTGTGCAGGCCAATGATGTCAGCTGGCAGTGGGTAAAAGGCCATTCCGGGCATGATGGCAATGAATATGCTGACATGCTGGCAAACCGCGGCATTGATGAGATGCAGAGCTGATCTCACTAAACAGGCTGCAGATGCACCTCGATAGCATTCCAGCATGGAGAAAAAGATGAATAATGAACCATCAGTAAATAACCGGCAGATCGTCCTCGATACCGAAACCACGGGTCTGGAACCGTCCCAGGGACACCGAATCATCGAGATCGGCTGTGTCGAGATGATCAATCGTCGCCTAACTGGTAATAATTATCACCAGTATCTGCAACCAGACAGGGGGATCGATGAAGGTGCTCAGGCGGTACATGGCATCAGTAATGAGTTTCTTGCCGATAAACCACGGTTCCCGGACATCGTGAAAGACTTTATCGAATACCTCGATGGCGCGGAACTGATCATCCATAACGCACCATTCGACGTCGGTTTTATCAATCATGAGTTCAAACTGGCAGGTGCAGAATATGGCCTGGTAGAGACCTATTGCACGGTCATCGATACACTAGTGATGGCGCGTAAGATGCGCCCGGGCAAGAAAAATAACCTCGACGTGTTGTGTAAAGAGTACGATGTCAATAATGCACATCGAGACCTGCACGGTGCGTTGCTCGATTCTGAACTGCTGGCAGAAGTCTATCTGCGTATGACCGGGGGGCAGAGTGCATTATCTCTCGAGAGCGAGGATGTTTCGAGTGCAGCTAATGGCCAGGTGGCCGTCAAAAAGTTAGCTTCCGATAGAAAACCGATCAGGATAATTCAGGCCAGTGATGAAGAGTTAACTGCGCACCAGGCAATTATTGAAAAGATCGGTGAGAGCGCTATCTGGAAATAGTCACTTATCCCATGGCAGCTGGCGATTGGCTGATCTTTATCTGGTTTAGAGTGTGAGTGGCGAATTTATCAGGATTTTGACTCTAGTTTCTCTGCCGGTGTATCGGCGGCCAAAAACTCCTGTATTTTTCCAATAGTGGTGAACCGTATATTGGGGTTGATAATGGTTGGTCGCGCAATCAGCAAATTATTTGGATAAATGATGGATTCCATGTTTTCAGTGATGAGTCGGGTGTTGAATAGATTGATCTCAGAGATGGTCCCTTCTACGTAGTTATCAGCT
Source organism: uncultured Gammaproteobacteria bacterium (assembly GCA_965367795.1). Taxonomy (GTDB): domain Bacteria; phylum Pseudomonadota; class Gammaproteobacteria; order SZUA-229; family SZUA-229. Next base: position 682 of record CBDUKK010000209.1, on the reverse strand, counting down.
TCGATAATCCTGATAAAGTTTCCGCGTTTATAGGATTCGTGAGCGAGCAGAATAAAGAACGCGGTGATATTGCTCAAAATAGACCAACTAGCAAAAAGCGCAACGCCAGTTAAGGTAATAAGGCCCGAGGAAACCGCCAGTAACCACTTAAAGTCAAAACCCCAGATAAATAATATGATCGAAAATGAAACCACGCCATACAGCAATCTGAAGGTTGAGACAGCTTTCTTGAGTGCATCATTATGGAGTTCGCCCTGATCTACGTAATTTTCAAACTTAGGTATCACCTTACGTTGAATAATATAATAGAGGATAATTACCAACAGGCTAAGGATGAAGGGAACAGCGTATCGTGTTAACAAGTCAAAGCTTGGCTGCTGAAAAAATTCCATTGATGAATCCGATAATAGTCAGAGGTTTAAAGGGCGGTCTTAAATGAAAAATAAAATCTTCTGTATCATAAATGCGGGCAAAATAAGGTATATAAGGCTCTGTCAAGTTGACTATCAAATCTGTGCCACTATGTTTTAACGGATTTTTAATGACCGGGCTTTTTCCCGCTGCCAGTCACGTTCCTTGATCGCTGCGCGTTTATCATGCGCCTTCTTACCTTTGGCCAGGCCGATCTCGAGTTTTACCAGGCCTTTTTTGTTCCAGAATAGCGCCAGCGGCACCAGGGTGT
>CBDUKK010000208.1:0-4207 GCA_965367795.1 uncultured Gammaproteobacteria bacterium | reverse complement strand
CATGGTCAGTCCCGACCTGCCATAGAGTATTGTCACCCTTCATGCGGTGATAGCGGATCATGGCATCCATGATGGTGTCCTGGAAGGCATGTCCCATGTGCAAGCGGCCGGTGACATTCGGCGGCGGTATCATGATGCAGTAGTTATTGCATTCTGCCTTCTTGTTCGCACCTTCGCAGCTCTGGTTGGCATTAAAATAACCGTTGCTCTCCCAGGTTTCGTACCATTTGCTTTCGATGGCTTGCGGGTTGTAGGTTTTTTCCATTATGGGCTCAGTTGCGCAGATTCAAAACGCAGAATTATACAACATGCCGCTTCGGCTTGCTGTGTTTGAGTATTGATTTTTAACGAACTGAGGGCGGCCGAATAGAGTGGTATCTGAGAAAGCTTATATATGCTCAGTCGATTTTATCATTTGAGAGCTGCCGGGCTATTTCTTCTGGCAGTTTTTCTTCCAGCGCCTGCTGTACGAGGAACCGTAGCTGCTGTTCCAGATCTGGCATCAGCTGTTTCACGACATCATCGACGATGGCGTTGAGAGTTACCGGCTGGTTGGGGTCACTGGCAGAAGTATCTTCGGCAGTATCCTCGATAGTTATACCTTCCTCGGTTTCATCAGGGCCAGGGATATCCTCGACTGCCTGTGTGTCGTGCTGAATGCTGATGCCCGACTCATCCTGATCAAGCTGGTAGTCGATCAGGGCTGATTCTGCAATGTCTGTTTCGATTGCTGTCAGCTCATCCTCCGCTGGATTGATGAATCGATCGATGGTACCGAGCGACAGTTCCATGGCTTCCTGTTCGATATCGACAGTGTCATCGACGAACAGGTCCAGACTGTTGATAGCCGCTTCGTCACTATCCTGGTTCTCTACGTCGGTAAATACGGAGCCTGTCAGTTCTGGCTCGCTTGTATCATCCTTGACGATATCATCATCGATGATATCGTCAAGGATCGGTATGCTCTTTGGGTCGTAGTCAGGCATGGAGACTGTATTTACTCGCAATCGACACAGCGGTCGAGCACGTACTGTGCGAGCAGTCCGACCGGCCTCCCGGTCGCGCCTTTATTCTCACCGCTCTTCCAGGCGACGCCGGCGATGTCGAGGTGAGCCCAATGATATTTTTTGGCGAACCGGGAGAGGAAGCAGGCGGCGGTAATGGTGCCAGCACCTTTGCCACCGATGTTTGCCATGTCTGCAAAGTTACTCTTCAACTGTTCCTGGTAGTCGTCCCATAATGGCAGCTGCCAGCAACGGTCGCCGCTGGTCTGGCCGGCAGACAACAGATCATTCGCCAGCGGATTGTGGTTGCTGAGTAATCCGGCAGGGTGTGCACCCAGGGCTACGATACAGGCACCGGTCAGGGTCGCGATATCGATGACCACATCGGGATCATATTTTTCTGCATAGGTGAGGGCGTCGCAAAGTATCAGGCGGCCTTCGGCATCGGTATTTAATATCTCGATGGTCTGGCCGGACATGCTGGTAACCACATCGCCGGGGCGGCTGGCGATACCGTCAGGCATGTTCTCGACTGCGGGGATGATGCCGACGATATTCATCGGTAGCTGCAGATCCGCACAGGCGCTGATTAAGCCGATAACACTGGCTGCACCGCACATATCATATTTCATCTCATCCATAGCAGCGCCCGGTTTCAGGCTGATACCGCCAGAATCGAAGGTGACGCCTTTGCCGACAAAGACGATCGGCGGCTGTTTTTTGTCACCAGCCATGTATTCCATGGTGATTAATTTTGCGGGTTCGCGACTGCCTTTGGATACAGACAACAGGGAGCCCATCCCCAGTTTCTCCATATCCTTCTCTTCCAGCACAGAGGTCTTCAGTTTTTTATGCTGGGTGGCCAGTTTGATCGCCTGTTTTGCCAGGTAGTCTGGCGTACATATATTGCCCGGTAGATTGCCGAGGTCTTTGGCGAGGTGTATACCGGCGGAAACAGCCATTCCCTGTCTTACGGCCTGTTCACCCAGCATCAGCTGGCCACGGCCATTGACACTGAATATGAACTTTCTCAGCGGGCGCCTGGCTTCTTCCTTTTTGGACTTGAGCTGATCGAACTTGTAGAGGCATTCATCGATGGCTTCGATCGAGTGATGGATCTTCCAGCTGATGTCTTTGCGTTTGACTGAAATTTCTGTGAGGTATGAGGCTATTTCAGTAGCACCGCTAGACTGTAACCTTCTGACCATGTTGCAGTTGATCTTGTAGAAGGCATTGACATCGACATCTTTCTCTTTACCGCAGCCGACTAGCAGTATACGGTCACATAAAGTGTTTTCTACGTTGTGTAAAAGCAGGGTATGGCCTATATCACCTTCGATCTCGCCACGTCGGATCAGGTTAGAGATATATCCATTGCTGGCCTTATCGATGATCTTCGCGGATGATGATAGTTTTCTTGAGGCAAAAACCGGTATCACAACACATCCGATTCGTTGTTTTTCGGGGTTGCCGCTTTTTACTGTGTATTCCATGAGTACTCCGCTGATCGATATATTTTTATATGCTTAGAGGATAAAATCGCTATAGGGGATTGTATTCAATTTAGGGAACCGAGGGTAGTCAGTTTCTTCGTTTTTTAAGCCTTATTCAGACTATCACCTCGATTTTTGCCGTTTGCAGAAGTTTTCAGGTTAAACTTCTGTTATTGCAGGGTTAAATTAAATGAAGCTGTCCATAATAGATAAATACATCGCAAAAGAATTACTGATCGCCTGTCTTTCTGTACTTTTTATTTTGCTGATTATCGTTCTTAGTACCGAAGTTGTGCATCTCTTGAGCTGGGTGTCGGAGGGAGCTATCCCATTCAGCGCCTTGCTGGCATACCTGACCAACAGCATGTTCGAGTTTACCGTGGTACTGATGCCGCTCAGCCTGCTGATGGGGGTATTGATTGCGTTTGGCCGTTTATATCGAGACAGTGAGATGGCAGCCATGATGTCTGCCGGCATCGGCCCCCTTCAGTGGTACCGGCCACTGATGATGGTCGCTATCCCTACCACGGTACTGTTGTTACTTTTGATGTTATTTGCCAGGCCGATGATTACTTTGCAGCGTGCGCAGATCGCAGCCGAGATACAGAGCCAGGCCGAGGTCGATTCCTTAATGGTCGGGCAGTTCAACCGGGCAAGCAAAGGCGGCGTTCTGTTTCTCGAGTCTGCGAGTGAGAGCAGTAAAGCTATCGATAGCGTATTTCTACAACAGCAGGATGAGGGCAATAATCACGTTGACCTGGCCGCCAGCACTGAAAGCTATTTCAATGAAGATGGCCGACGCTATATGATGATGAATGATGGCACACACTATGTCGGTGATGCAGGCGAAGCTGATTTTAAAATCATCAAATACAAGGAGTATGGCGTGCATATCGCAGACAAACAGGTACAGGCGCATATATCTGAAAAATCCAGGAGCATGACCGAACTATGGCATTCAGTAGAGCCGAAGGACCAGGCTGAATTACAATGGCGTTTTGCACTGCCAATCGCGACTATCATCGTCGCCTTCATGGCACTGCCATTGAGCCAAACGGATCCTCGTAGTGGTCGATATGCGAAACTGGCACTGGCATTGGTCCTGTACCTCGTGTATTCCAATTTTCTTGGCATAGGAAAAACCTGGATCGTTCAACAGAAAGTCCCGTTGTGGGTCGGTACCTGGTGGGTCCATCTCATCGCGATCATATTTACCGCTTACCTGTTGAAACGCAGCGGTTATCTGATCGGTCTCGGTAAGAAGAAAGCAGGAGTTCAGAGTGGTACTTGATCGTTATATCGCGAGGGCGGTGTCCGTTGGTTGTTTGATGGCATGTTTTGTCATGCTTTCTATCTTTGCCTTTGTCGACTTTGTCTCCCAGTTAAACAGTGTTGGTACCGGTGATTATGGCGCGCTGCAGGCGGCGATCTTCGTATTGATGCGGCTGCCGCAACGTTTATATGAGCTGTCACCATCGATACTGTTACTCGGCGGGATATTGTCCATGGGTGCAATGGCCGCTAATTCAGAACTTATCGTGATGCGTGCTTCTGGTATCAGCCCCATGCGAGTCACACGTTCGGTGTTACAGATCGGGCTGTTGCTAGCGATACTGGTTGCTCTACTAGGAGAGTACGTGGTGCCATCTGCCACCAGGACGGCAAAAGCATACCGCGCAGAAGCGATGGAGAAAAAACTGATCGTCGGAG
>CBDUKK010000207.1:0-4211 GCA_965367795.1 uncultured Gammaproteobacteria bacterium | reverse complement strand
AAGACGCAGAGGAAAGATTATTATGTTTGTGTTTTTCTTTGCGCCTTTGCGTCTTCGCGAGAAAATGTATTTTTATCTGTTCGAGCGCTCAAGACCGACAGTTGCCGGTCAGGTGATTGACGAGGTTTCATAGTATGGAGGTCTTTAGCCGACCCTTTTCTTCGGTCAGTAATAATAGAAGTAATTCTCGCAGAGACGCGAAGACGCAGAGGAAAGATTATTATGTTTGTGTTTTTCTTTGCGCCTTTGCGTCTTGGCGAGAAAAATTATTTTTATCTGTTCGGGAGTTATTCGCCGAATTTTCTCGAACAGTCCAATCTTTCCATGGTCTGCTTCTAATCATTTTGAGATAATACCCATACTGATTTGTAAAATTTAGTCTGGAGCTATTTTGTAATTTGTCAGATCGAGTTTGAGCTACTACGTCTGAAGTGTAATGTTCCTCCGCGAGATGGCGGAAATCGATTTTAAGGCATCGATATCACGAGATTGCTTCGTACCTCGCAATGACAACTATCTGGGTATACGTAAAACGATGCCATAGTTACTCAGCAGCCTCATCTTCATCAGAAAAGACAATCCTGTTGCGCCCCGTGTGTTTCGCACGATACATCCTGTTATCGGCACTCATCAGTGTCTCCTGGATGGTATTAAACTCTTTGAAGTTTGCGATACCGATCGAAACCGTGGAACGCAATGACGGTGCAATATCATTGAAATTAAAGCTGGCAAGACTTTTACGTATCCGCTCGGTAACTTTTTTTGCATTCTCCAGATCGGTATCCACCAGCAGGCCGACGAACTCTTCACCGCCAAAGCGTGCGGCATAATCGATCTCACGTATCGACGATTTCAGTATCTCTGAAAACTGTTGCAATACGATGTCACCCGTATGATGGCCAAAGGTATCGTTGATCTGTTTGAAATGATCAAGATCACAATACAGGATAACGAAGTCAGAGTTATTGCGTTCCGAAAGTGCTTTTTGCTGCGCCAGCTTCTCCATGAAGTAACGCCGGTTAAACAGGCCGGTTAACTCGTCCGTGGTGGCCAGTCGCTTATTGACTTCGAGCGCCGCCTGAAGATCGGCATACTGTTTTTTCGATCTCTCACGTAGACGGTTTATCGCTGAACCGGTATATAACATGATGAACACGGTAGCGGAAAACACGAGGATCTGTATCAGCTCGAGCTTTATCTGTATACGTTCCGGCTCATATATAAATATATACAGGACGACCAAGGTATATCCCAGGATAGCAAACAGACCTACCGATAAAAACTCCCGAAAACGCAGTTTAAAAAACCCGAAGCTCAACATAGCGAAATAGGACATGAGGATTAATCCACGCCAGTCATTCAACAGGTAGGCAATGGCCAGCAGGAATGAGGTGCCCCATAACATCTGAGGTATGGTCAGGCTCGGGTCGGAGAACCTCTTATTGAAGCCGGAACGCAGCATGACTGTGAATACCAGCACACCAGTCCAGAAAAATACCAGGATGGCATTGAGCGTCGATAGATCAGCAGAATATAAGCCGTTATAGTAGAAGAAGATACTGCCCAAGGAGAAGAGGAACAGAGAGAATACTCCAGCAATATGCCTTAACATACGTAATGACTGTTTAGGATCTGAGCTGAATAAAAAGTTGAACATATAGTCTTCGGTGTCTTTTTTGCAGATATCTTATCTGCTTATCTGAATTACTGCTTAGCTGTTTTGAATAATCGGAAAAAGTTTGTGCGTGATATTTCCGCGATGTGCTCGACACTGGTGCCTCTGATCTCTGCCAGTGTCTCAGCAACGTGCCTGACAAATAGTGGCTGATTCTGCTTGCCGCGATGCGGAACCGGTGCCAGGTAAGGTGCATCTGTTTCTATCAACAGGCGATCATCGGGAATGGTTCTGGCGATATCTCTGAGTGCATCGGCGTTTCTGAAAGTGACGATACCGGATATCGATATCATGAAACCGAGTTCCATCGCCCTGTCTGCAAATTCCTGTGTCTCGGTAAAACAATGGATGACACCACCACAGCTTTCAGCATTCTCCTGCCGTAGTATATCCAGTGTGTCATCGCCGGCATCACGGGTATGTATGATTACCGGCTTGTCGAGTTCATTCGCCACCTGGATATGTGCACGAAACCGATCCTGCTGCCAGCTTGGATCGCCTTTATGATAATAATAATCGAGGCCGGTCTCACCGATGGCGACAACTCTATCATCGCTTGCCAGCCCGGTCAGATACTCGATGCTAAAGATATCACTCTCGTCAGCCATCGGATGCATTCCTGCAGAGACCGATATGTTCTGGTAAGGCCGGACTTTCTCCAGCATGCCGGGATATTTATCGAGGTTGATCGAGACACACAACATGTGCTCCACCCCAGAATCTATGGTTTGTTTGACCAGTTCGTCGAAGCTGTTATCAAATTCGGATAAATCGATACAGTCGAGATGGCAATGTGAATCTACTAGCACTGCAGCATTGAAGTTTAAACGTTAGGTGCTGCTTACATGGTGTGTGTGATGCGATCTGATTTCATCGCACCAGCGAGGTGGGTCTCTATCTTACCGCGTGTTGCGCCTTTGTCCTGCGGCGAGAACTGCACACCGACGCCATGAGCCCGGTTACCCTGTGCTCCCGGGGGAGTCATCCAGATGATCTTGCCTGCAACAGGCAGGCGTTCGCCATCATCCATCAGCGTCAACAGCATGAATACTTCATCACCGAGATCGTAGGACTTGGTAGTCGGAATAAACAGGCCGCCATTTTTAACATATGGCATGTAAGCAGCATATAACGATGATTTATCCTTGATACTCAAAGATAACATTCCGGGACGTGCGCTTGGACTACTCATGATTTATACCTGCTAAAGTATTGCTATTAATTATTATAGATTGTCCCAGGATAATAGCAGATTTTCCCATAATAGCTGTTCATTTACGGCGATTGATGCGTGCAGGAGGTTAAAATTCAGTTGATCATGGAAGCGGAATAGTCGCTGCTGATTCACTTTTTTGCTCAGTGCCTTTAACTTGCTACGATACTGGCTGTTGATGATCTCTGTCTCCGGCCCGCAGGCGATCATCCGGCTCAGGTCCGAGGTCCAGCTCAACATGCCTTCTAACATCTGCAGCTTGTCAAATTTTGCTAACCTGGCGGCGTATTCAAGTGAGCTGTTACTGGAGATGGCAGCCGTCATCGCTTCAGCGAGCAGTTGCTGCTGTTCCACTGTCTGCAGGTTCTCGAGGGCAGCGAGTGGCGAGCCCGAGGCATAACTCAATGCCTGTCTTAACTGCTCTTCGCCGGCTTCGTTATCCTGCCTGTTATCCCTGAGCCAGGACAGCGCCTGTGTTTCGTCCGGGATGGTAAAACGCAACAACTGACAGCGGCTACGTATGGTCACCGGCAGACGGTGTGAGCGTGCACTGGTCAGTATCATGAGCACATCTTTACCGGGCTCTTCCAGTGTTTTGAGCAGGCTATTAGCCGCTGACAAGGTCAGCTGATCAGCCTGTTCGATGATGGCGACCCGGTACCCACTGTACTGGCTGGTCTGGTTCAACTTATCGCATAACGCACGCACATCGTCGATGCGTATACTGAGCGCCGGTTTCTTGCTGGTCGTTTTTTCGGCGGCGACCGGACGCAGATAATGCAGGTCCGGATGCGTGTTAGCGGCTAGCAACTGGCAGGACTGGCAGCTGCCACAGGCCTGTTTATCGTCTCTCGGCTGTCTACACAATAGTGCATTTGCCAGTGCCATGGCAAAATCCGCTTTACCCAGACCCTGGTTGCCATGCAGGAAGAGTGCATGTGGCAGACGGCCGGAAGATATCAGCTGTGTGACCTGTTGCCACTGAGATTGTTGCCAGGGATAAATCATCGCAGAATATTATCAGGTTTTTATGATGTTATATTCGACCAGCTTTTGCTGTACCTGTTGCTGCACAGTCGCCAGGTCCTTTGCTGCATCGACCAGGCAGATACGCTGCGGGTTATTCTCTGCAAGATCGATATAGGCCTGTCTTACCCGCTGGAAAAATTCGTCCTGCTCGCGTTCGATACGGTCAGGCTCACTCCTGCTGCCGGCACGCGCACGCCCGATCTCGACTGGTGCGTCCAGTACGATGGTCAGGTCAGGACGCAACTCACCCTGCACCCAGTTTTCCAGGCCGCTGATCTTGTCGACATCGAGTTG